>NZ_MIIZ01000854.1:0-16434 GCF_001743005.1 Shigella sp. FC1967
GATTTGAAAATTTGTGTGTAATATCTTCTTTTGTCACATTATTTATTAAAGTTTTCATCTTTAATCCTCATTTACCTCGTCATACTGATATAATTCTCTTTAATTAAAACGTTGTAGACATACTGATTGATTAATAAATGAAACAAATAACTATTTTAGGCTCAACAGGATCTATCGGAACGAGCACGCTTTCCGTCATCGAAAATAATCCTGATGAGTATCAGGTTCTTGCTCTGGCAGCAGGAAAAAATGCAGATAAGATGGCGCAACAGTGCCTTGCTTTCCAACCTAAATACGCTGTGATGTCTGATGAAAAAAGTGCTAATCAGCTTAAACAGTTACTCGCTAATACATCTTGTAAGACAGAAATCCTATCTGGCTCTCATGCGATCAATGAAATTGCGGCTCTTGATGACGCTGATCAAGTCATGTCTGCGATAACCGGTGTTGCAGGATTAAAGCCGACACTTGCTGCCATTGAAAAAGGCAAAAGAATTCTACTCGCGAATAAAGAATCACTGATAACCAGTGGACGTCTTTTCTTTGATGCGGTTGCTAAATATGGTGCGACAATTTTACCCATTGACAGCGAACATAATGCAATTTATCAAAGTTTACCTAAAGCAATCCAAGAAAATCTAGGTCATGCATCTTTAGCTGATGAAGGTGTGACGAGTATCTTGTTAACAGGTTCTGGTGGACCGTTTCGGTACACACCATTAGAATCGTTAGAGTCAATGACGCCAGATCAAGCTTGTGCACACCCAAATTGGTCGATGGGACGTAAAATTTCGGTTGATTCTGCAACGATGATGAATAAAGGGCTTGAGTATATTGAGGCTCGTTATTTCTTTAATGCTTCTGAAGAGGAGATGGAAGTTATTATTCATCCACAATCTGTCATTCACTCAATGGTTCGTTATCGCGATGGCAGTATTATTGCTCAGATTGGTGAACCTGATATGAGAACACCAATTGCGTACTCAATGGCTTATCCTCATCGTACTCAATCTGGTGCAAAAGCATTAGATTTTTTTGAGATTCAATCTTTAGAGTTCATTCGTCCAGATTATCAACGTTACCCTTGTTTAGCACTTGCTATTGAAGCGTCAAAACGTGGACAAGCGGCAACAACAGTGTTAAATGCGGCTAATGAAGTGGTTGTTGATGCATTTTTACACGAAAAAGTGAAATTTACTGATATTGCTAAAATTAATCGTAAAGTTGTTGAACATTTTGACCTATCAGAGCCTCAAAGCATTAATGATGTTCTAGAAATTGATAAATTAGCCAGATTAGAAACTCATCAGATAATCACACAATTTGTATAATGGTGATTATATTTAATATAGGGTGTTTGTTCGTCTTTCTGGCTAATGGTATAGTTGCCGAATAACTAAAGACAATAATGAAAATTAACAGTTCATTACTAAGGCTATTGCTTTAGCAACTTTGAGGCTTTGCCAAAGGCCGTGGGTGACACGGTTTTTTTTTGTGCATAGGTTATCCGAAGAGGACTGTCTGTATCAGTATCAGATTAGCAAAGGGTTAAATTGAGTGAACTTATCCAGTGACGATTCATCCGCATCAAAACCAAAGCATGTTGCTATCATTATGGATGGCAATGGGCGCTGGGCTAAAAAGCAAGGGAAACTCCGAGTAACGGGGCATCGCGCGGGAATTAAAGCAGTTCGGGATGCGGTTAGCTTTTCCGTAAAACACAAAATTGAATCACTAACGTTATATGCATTTAGTAGCGAAAACTGGAATAGACCAGAGCAGGAAGTGAGTTCTCTCATGGAATTGTTTGTTTTCGCTTTAGATAATGAAGTGAAGAGCCTGCATAAACATAATGTTAAATTGACTGTCATTGGTGATATCAGCCGTTTTAGCCGCCGTTTACAAGACCGCATTAAAAGTTCTGTGGCACTCACCGCGAATAATACAGGACTTAATTTAAATATTGCGGCTAATTATGGTGGTCGTTGGGATATTACTCAAAGTGTAAAACAATTAGCGACATCCCTCGCAAAAGGGGAAATTAATCTCGAAGATATTAATGAAAGTGCAATATCTTCACATCTTTGCTTGCATAATCAGCCTGGCGTCGATCTTGTTATTCGTACAGGTGGTGAGCATCGTATAAGTAATTTTCTTATTTGGCAGATTGCTTATGCTGAGCTTTATTTTACACAGGTTTTATGGCCTGATTTTGATGAACAAGTTTTTCAGAATGCACTAGATGCTTTTGCTAAACGGGAAAGACGTTTCGGTGGTACTACATCAGAAACAGATACTATAAATCTGGGAGGATAACTTGCTTAAGTATCGTGTCATCACCGCATTAATTTTAATCCCTATTGTTATTGCTGCACTATTTCTGCTTCCTCCTGTAGGTTTTGGATTAGCGATTATCGCAATATCAGGCTTAGCGGGTTGGGAATGGGCACAATTTATTGGCTGGCATTCTCAGGGTAAACGTATTGCGACAGGGATCGGTTTTGCTGCATTGTTACTCGTTATGCAGTTTTCTTTGCCAAATTTTGACTACCTACTAGATACTCCAATGATAAAAAATGGTTTGTGGGCAGGTTTAATTTGGTGGGTAGCCGCAATTTTATTAGTTGTAAGTTATCCGAATTCAGCCAATATGTGGAAAAATTCAGTTTTTATTAAGCTATTGTTCGGTATATTGACGATTGTTCCCTTTTATTGTGGCATGATGGCGCTGCGTATGTTGGGGTATAACACTGACACTTATACGGGTGCATGGTGGTTATTGTATGTCATGTTATTAGTTTGGGCTGCTGACTCTGGTGCTTATGCTTTTGGACGTTTAATGGGTAAACATAAAATGGCACCTAAAGTATCTCCAGGTAAAACGCTTGAAGGGTTAGTTGGTGGGTTGATTACGGCAGGTGTTGCATCGTGGTTATTTACTTATTTTGCACCCGTGACGGAAGTACCTAATAACTTGTTATTAATATCAGGCGTTGTTGTTGTCGTCTCAGTATTCGGTGATCTAGCAGAAAGCATGTTTAAACGTGTATCAGGCATTAAAGACAGTAGCCAATTAATACCGGGACATGGTGGTGTACTTGATAGAATTGATAGTTTGACCGCGGCTATCCCCGTCTTTGCAGGATTAGTCTTTCTGATTTCTTCTGGCTTTAAACTATAAAGGTAAGTAATGGGTATCCTGTGGAATCTTGCCGCATTTATTATCGTTTTAGGTATTTTAATTACGGTACATGAGTTTGGACATTTTTGGGTAGCTAGGCGCTGTGGTATTTATGTCGAGCGTTTTTCTATCGGTTTTGGAAAAGCGATTTGGCGAAAAGTAGATAAACATGGCACTGAATTTGTTATCGCATGGATACCTTTAGGCGGCTATGTAAAAATGTTAGACGAAAGAGTTGCTGAGGTTGCACCTGAGCGCCGTCATCTGGCATTTAATAATAAAACAGTTGGCCAACGTGCTGCCGTTGTTGCGGCAGGACCTATTGCTAACTTTTTGTTAGCGATAGTCGCCTATTGGATAGTTTTTATGATAGGTGTCCCTGCATTAAAACCTATAATTGCAGACATTCGTCCGAATTCTATCGCCGAACAAGCAAAATTAACGCCTGGAATGGAACTAAAATCCGTTGCAGGTATCGAAACGCCTGATCAGAATGCAGTTCGTTTAGCATTAGTGAGTAAAATTGGTGCCAAAGAGGTTTCATTCGTTGTTTCAGAACCAAATTCGCTTTCTGAGAGTGAGAATATACTGAATTTACAACAATGGAATTTTGATCCTGAAAAACAAGATCCTATCTTGTCCCTAGGGATAATGCCTGTTGGCGCACGGTTAGACTCAAAGATTATTGAAGTCACGGAAGGCTCCGCTGCGGAAAAAGCGGGTTTACAGGCGGGGGATCGTATCGTTAAAGTTGACGGTCAGCCAATTGATACATGGCATCCATTTACTTATTTTGTTCGACAAAGTCCAAATAAAGTCTTGGCGCTTCTTGTTGAACGTAACGGCTCGTCGTTGATGTTGAATATTACGCCAACAGCTGTTGCACTAAAAGATGGCACTGAAGTCGGGCAAGTTGGTGCGCAATTGCAAATATTACCTCCTGAAGAGCAATATTTGATCATGCAACAATACAACCCATTTTCAGCGCTCTATGAAGCATCTGATAAAACATGGCAGTTAATGGGTTTAACTGTCAAAATGATTGGTAAGTTAGTCGTAGGTGACGTCAAATTAACTAACCTTAGTGGGCCTGTTTCTATCGCGAAAGGCGCAGGAATGTCTGCTGATTCTGGTTTTATTTATTATTTGATGTTTATGGCGCTTATCAGTGTCAATTTGGGGATCATTAACTTGTTTCCCCTGCCTGTCTTAGATGGCGGGCACCTGCTTTTCCTGGTTATCGAGAAGATAAAGGGAGGGCCGGTATCTGAGCGTGTACAAGATTTCTGTTATCGCATTGGTATTATGGCACTGATGCTTTTAATGGGACTTGCACTTTTCAATGATTTCTCTCGCTTATAATTGGTAAGCAGGGACCGGTTAGGAAAACACAAAACAACGATGGCGATGAAAAAGTTGCTTATAGCGTCGCTGCTGCTGGGCAGCGCCACTGCATACGGTTCAGACGGATTCGTAGTTCAGGACATTCAATTTGAAGGTCTTCAACGCGTCGCCGTTGGTGCAGCATTACTGAACATGCCTGTCCGAGTTGGAGACTCGGTAGGTAGTGATGATATCAGCCGAACTATCCGTTCATTATTTGCGACAGGAAACTTCGATGATGTTCGCGTCCTACGTGACGGAAATACTTTGATTGTTCAGGTAAAAGAGCGTCCAACTATTGCCAGCATTACTTTCTCTGGTAACAAAGCAATCAAGGAAGAGATGCTAAAACAGAACCTTGATGCTTCTAATATTCGTATTGGTGAAACACTTGACCGTACAATGTTAGCGAATATCGAGAAAGGGCTTGAAGACTTCTATTATAGTGTTGGTAAATATAATGCAACTGTAAAAGTCGTTGTTACACCGCTGCCTCGTAACCGTGTTGACTTAAAACTCGTGTTCGCAGAGGGTGTTTCAGCAACTATTCAGCAAATCAACATTGTTGGTAATAAAGCGTTTTCTACTGCTGAGCTTGTCAACCGCTTCCAATTACGTGACGATGTACCTTGGTGGAACTTAGCCGCTGATGAAAAATATCAGAAGCAAAAACTGGCTGGTGACTTAGAAACATTAAGAAGTTTCTATCTTGATCGTGGTTATGCTCGTTTTGATATTGAATCGACGAATGTCAGTTTAACGCCAGACAAGAAAGGCATTTATATTACCATTAACCTGAAAGAAGGTGATAAATACACGGTAGAAAATACCGAGATCAATGGTAATACGGCTGGCTATACCAAAGAGATTGAAGATCTTATCCAAATTGCACCGGGCTCTCTTTATAATGGCGCGCAAGTGACTAAAACAGAAAATGATATTAAAAATCTGTTAGGTCGCTATGGATATGCTTATCCTCGCGTGATGACAAATCCTGAAATTAATGATGAAAATAAAACAGTTAAACTGCATGTAAACGTAGATGCAGGAAATCGTTTTTATGTTCGCCAAATCCGTTTTGCAGGTAATGACATCACTAAAGACTCTGTTTTACGCCGTGAAATGCGTCAAATGGAAGGTGCATGGTTAGGTAGTGATTTAGTTGAACAAGGCAAAGAGCGTTTAAACCGTTTAGGTTATTTTGAGACCGTCGAAACGGAAACACAGCGTATTCCTGGGTCTCCTGATCAGGTTGATATTGTTTATCGTGTAAAAGAGCGTAACACAGGTTCTATTAACTTTGGTGTCGGTTTCGGTACGGAAAGTGGTGTGAGCTTCCAAGTGGGGGTTACGCAAGATAACTGGTTAGGTACAGGTAACGCTGTTGCGATTAATGCGAGTAAAAATGACTACTCAACTTACGCTGAATTATCTGTTACTGACCCATACTTTACCGTTAATGGTGTTAGCTTAGGTGGTCGTATTTTCTATAACGACTTCCGTGCGAATGATGCCGATTTATCTGGTTATACCAATAAATCTTATGGTGTTGACGGAACGTTAGGCTTCCCAATTAATGAATATAACTCAGCACGTCTTGGCATAGGCTATACTCACAATGGTCTGTCACGTATGGAACCTCAGGTTGCAATGTGGCGTTACCTTGAAAGTATGGGTGAAAACCCAGGCTTTGATAAGCGAGAATCCTTTAATGCGGATGATTATACTGTCAGTCTGGGTTGGACATTTAATAACTTAAACAAAGGTTTCTTCCCAACATCAGGTGTAAGAAGCAATTTAAGTGGTCGAGTGACTGTACCGGGCTCTGACAACAAGTACTATAAAGTGACTTGGGACGGTATGGCGTATTACCCAATTGATGAAAAAGAGTCTTGGGTAACCTTGTTTAAAGGTCGTTTAGGCTACGGTGACGGTTTAGGGGGTAAAGAATTACCATTCTATGAAAACTTCTATGCTGGTGGTTCTGGTACTGTTCGTGGTTTCCGTTCAAATAATATCGGTCCTAAAGCGATTTATTTGAAAAAAGTCACAGAAAATGGAAATACGACAATTAATCCTTCATTATCTAGCGATGCGGTCGGTGGTAATGCCATGGCAGTTGCCAGTTTTGAACTGATCACACCAACGCCATTTGTTGATGATAAATACTCATCATCAGTCAGAACGTCTCTGTTTGTTGATGCGGGTACCGTATGGGATACCAACTGGAATAGCACTAACTCTAATTGGACCGCAGGTATGCCAGATTACGGTAAAGCAAGTAATATACGTGTTTCAACCGGTGTTGCATTACAATGGTTATCTCCTTTAGGTCCGCTAGTATTCTCTTATGCTAAGCCAGTAAAAGATTACGAAGGCGATAAATCGGAGCAATTCCAGTTTAATATTGGTAGAACGTGGTAGCGATGTAAGTAAAGTTGATGCCTGATCCACAATGTTGAAAAAGGCATCCGATTTCTGACAAAAAATTATTTTTGGTTTTAAGGAGTTTAATCGTGAAAAAATTGTTATGTGCCGCTGCCCTTGGAATGGCATTGACCATGTCAGCAGGTGTTCAAGCCGCAGATAAAGTAGGTGTTGTGAACATCGGTCAAGTTCTCCAACAAATTCCTAACCGTGATGCGGTAGAGAAACAATTGGAAAATGAATTCAAATCACGTGACACTGAATTGCAGAACTTAGGTAAAGCATTACAGACCGCTGTTGAGAAATATCAAAAAGATGCACCAACGATGAATGCAACACAACGTGCAAATACAGAGAAAGATCTGGTTGCTAAACGTGAAGCATACGCACAAAAAGCACAAGCTTTTGAGCAAGACTTTAGTCGTCGTCAGGCTGAAGAACGTAACAAAATCATGAAACGTGTATTAGATGCTGTTGATGCAGTAGCGAAGAAAGAAGGCTATGATGTGATCCTTGATGCTAACACTGTACCTTATTTCGCAGATGGTAAAGATATTACTGCTCAGGTTCAAAAACAGGTTAAATAATAGATGTTTTCAATTCGATTAGCTGATCTTGCTCAGCAGTTGAATGCACAGTTACACGGCGATGGTGATATCACTATCGCCGGTCTTGCTTCAATGAGCCTAGCAAATAGCGAACAAATTACATTTCTTTCCGATAGTCGCTATCGTGAAAAATTAAGTGAATGTCAGGCTGCTGCCGTTGTATTAACAGAAGCTGATCTTCCATTTTGCCCCGTTGCCGCACTGGTAGTGAAAAACCCGTATCTTGCCTATGCTCAAATGGCACAGATTATGGATACTACGCCGGCGCCGGCACAAGATATACATCCTTCTGCTGTTATTGCCGCTGATGCTAAATTAGGGAATAACGTCTCAATTGGTGCAAATGCTGTCATTGAGTCAGGTGTTGAGTTAGGTGATAACGTAGTTATTGGTGCAGGATGTTTTATTGGTAAAAAAGCACATATTGGCGATAATAGCCGTTTATGGGCAAATGTATCTATTTATCATGAAGTTATCATTGGTAAGGATTGTTTGGTTCAATCAGGTACGGTGATTGGTTCAGATGGTTTTGGTTATGCTAATGAACGTGGTAATTGGATCAAAATTCCACAATTAGGTTCAGTGGTGATTGGTGATCGTGTTGAAATCGGTGCATGTACTACAATCGACCGAGGCGCATTAGATAACACAGTTATCGGTAATGGTGTTATCATTGATAACCAGTGCCAAATCGCACATAACGTCATTATTGGTGATAATACCGCTGTTGCTGGTGGTGTGATCATGGCGGGCAGCCTGAAAATAGGTCGCTATTGTATGATTGGTGGAGCAAGTGTTATCAATGGTCACATGGAAATCTGTGATAAAGTCACGGTAACAGGTATGGGAATGGTAATGCGTCCTATCACTGAGCCGGGTGTTTATTCTTCAGGAATTCCGCTGCAATCAAATAAAGCATGGCGTAAAACCGCAGCACTTGTATTGCGAATTGATGAAATGCAAAAAAGGCTCAAATCGCTTGAACGTCAAGTAGAAAGTAGCGACAAGTAACAATATACGTCATTGACGAAAGTTACTCATTTTGCGACCTGCGGGTTAACTCACTTTTTGAGTCACAGCAGGTCGTGTCATTATTAATTAGACTCAGTTTTATTAGACAGGAAGAGTATTGCAATGAGTGAGAATCATACTCTGCAAATCGAAGAAATTTTAGATTTACTTCCACACCGTTACCCATTTTTATTGGTTGACCGTGTCCTTGATTTTGAAGAAGGGAAATTTCTAAGAGCAGTAAAAAATGTATCTTTTAATGAGCCTTTCTTTCAAGGTCACTTTCCAGGAAAACCTATTTTTCCAGGTGTACTGATCCTCGAAGCCATGGCACAAGCAACAGGTATTTTAGCATTTAAAAGTGTAGGAAAGCTGGAACCTGGTGAACTCTACTATTTTGCTGCTATTGACGGTGCTCGCTTTAAACGTCCTGTCTTACCTGGGGATCAGATGATCCTAGAGGTTGAATTCATTAAAGAACGTCGTGGTGTTGCTCGCTTTAAAGGCGTCGCTAAAGTTGATGGGGAAATAGCTTGCGAAGCTGAAATGATGTGTGCTCGCCGCCGTGAGGTCTAGCCTATGATAGATAAATCCGCAGTCATTCACCCTTCTTCAATTATTGAGGAGGGTGCGGTAATTGGTGCTAATGTTCACATTGGTCCTTTTTGTGTTATTGGTGCTAATGTTGAGATTGGTGAAGGTACTGATATTAAATCTCACGTTGTTATCAATGGTCACACACGCATTGGCCGAGATAATCAGATTTATCAATTCGCTTCTATCGGTGAAGTCAATCAGGATCTGAAATATCGTGGTGAACCAACGCAAGTCATTATTGGTGATCGTAACCTTATTCGTGAAAGTGTGACTATCCATCGTGGAACAATCCAAGGTGGTAATATCACAAAAATAGGTAACGACAACTTACTGATGATTAATACACACGTTGCGCATGATTGTATTATCGGTGACCATTGTATTATTGCTAATAACGGAACACTTGGTGGTCACGTCACTTTAGGTGACTTTGTGATTATCGGTGGTATGAGTGCTGTTCATCAATTTTGTCAGATTGGCTCTCACGTTATGGTCGGTGGATGTTCAGGTGTGGCACAAGACGTTCCTCCTTTTGTTATTGCACAAGGAAACCACGCAACCCCTTATGGGTTGAATATTGAAGGTTTAAAACGCCGAGGCTTTGCTAAAGAAGATCTTCATGCCATTCGTAATGCTTACAAAGTCCTTTACCGTAATGGTAAAACACTGGAAGAAGCACGTGAAGAGATTGGACAATTAGTTGCAGATAATAATAATCCGCATGTTAAATTGTTCAGTGATTTTCTGGAAAACTCTGCAAAATCTAACCGTGGCATTATTCGCTAATTAGGATATGACCTTGTCAGGCCAATTATCTACTATTCAGCGTCCGTTAGTTATCGGCTTAGTTGCTGGTGAAACGTCCGGTGATATCTTGGGCGCGGGATTAATCCGCGCTCTAAAACAAAAGCACTCTAATGTTCGCTTTGTCGGTGTTGCTGGTCCGCTTATGCAAGCTGAAGGTTGTGAAGCTTGGTATGAGATGGAAGAGCTGGCTGTCATGGGGATCGTCGAAGTTCTTGAACGCTTACCTCGCTTATTAAAGATCAGAAAAGATCTCACTCAACGATTTACAGAATTAAAGCCAGATGTTTTTGTCGGGATCGACGCACCTGACTTTAATATCACTCTTGAAGATCGTTTAAAGCAAAAAGGGATCAAAACGATTCATTATGTCAGTCCTTCAGTGTGGGCTTGGCGTCAAAAACGTGTTTTCAAAATTGGTAAAGCGACAGATCTCGTCTTAGCTTTTCTGCCTTTTGAAAAAGCGTTTTATGATAAGTATCAGGTTCCTTGCCGTTTTATTGGTCATACAATGGCTGATGCCATAGCCTTAAATCCAGACAAAAAGGCTGCTCGTGAACATCTAGGGATATCTGAAGATGCGCCTTGTTTAGCTCTTCTTCCTGGTAGTCGTCATGCTGAAGTAGAGATGCTAAGTGCTGATTTTATAAAAACGGCACAGTTACTAAAACAGCAGATCCCTTCTCTTCATATTGTAGTGCCATTAGTTAATGCTAAGCGACGAGCCCAATTTGAACAAATACATCAAAATGTGGCGCCCGAACTTGAAATACAGCTTCTTGATGGACAAGCAAGAGAAGCCATGACAGCAAGTGATGCGACTTTGCTTGCATCAGGTACAGCCGCATTAGAATGTATGTTAACGAAATGCCCGATGGTTGTTGGTTATCGCATGAAACCCTTTACTTTCTGGTTAGCAAAACGGTTAGTTAAAACACCTTATGTCTCGTTGCCTAATTTGTTAGCGGGACGAGAAATTATCAAAGAATTATTGCAAGAAGAGTGCGAACCCTCAGCGTTAGCACAACAACTTTTACCTCTTTTAACCGATAAAGAAAAAGTACGCCAATTAAAAGAGATATTTTTACAGCTACATAGCGCTATTCGCTGTAATGCAGATGAGCAAGCAGCAAATGCAGTATTAGAATTGGTAGATAAATAATGGAATTTGTATATCCAAAAGCAAATCTTATTGCTGGAGTTGATGAAGTTGGTCGAGGCCCATTAGTGGGGGCGGTGGTTACAGCTGCCGTTATTCTTAATCCAGCGAATCCAATTAAAGGATTAACAGACTCCAAAAAACTAACAGAAAAAAAGCGTAATGCGCTTTATGACGAAATAAAAGAAAAAGCATTATGTTGGGCGATAGGTCGTGCAGAGCCCGAAGAAATCGATGAATTAAATATTCTTTGGGCTACCATGAAAGCAATGGAACGCGCTGTTGCGGGATTATCAATGACACCTGATATGGTCTTGATTGATGGTAACCGTTGCCCTAAATTACCAATGGCCTCTCAAGCGGTTATAAAAGGTGATAGTTTAGTTCAAGAAATTAGTGCGGCTTCTATACTTGCTAAAGTGACTCGTGATAGAGAAATGGAAGAGTTAGATAAGCTTTACCCTGATTATGGTTTTGCTAAACATAAAGGGTATCCAACTGTTTTCCATATGGAAAAACTAGCCTTATTAGGGGCAACACCCTATCATCGAAAAAGTTTTGCGCCTGTAAAACGTGCTTTAAATTTAAAGTAATCCACAGAGTAATTAAACACTATGGCAGATCCTCGTTTTATCCATCTTAGGGTACACAGCGATTATTCAATGATCGATGGATTGGCAAAAACAGGGCCTCTTGTGAAGAAAGTGGCTTCGCTGGGAATGCCAGCTTTTGCGATTACTGATTTCACTAACTTATGTGGGTTAGTGAAATTTTATGGTGCTGCACATAGTGCTGGCATTAAACCAATCATTGGTGCTGATGTTTATCTTGAAACAGAATTATTAGGTGATGAATATGCACATCTGACTATTCTTGCTCGCAATAATGTTGGTTACCAAAACCTTACTTTACTGATTTCAGAAGCTTACAAACACGGTTATGGTGCTGTCGGACCGACGATTAAACAAGAGTGGTTAACAACCTATAAAGAAGGGCTCTTGTTGCTTTCTGGCGGTAGAATGGGGGATGTGGGTAAGTTTCTACTTCGTGGAAATAGAGCTTTAGTTGATCAGTGCCTTGAGTATTATCAAACCCATTTTCCCGATAGTTATTATCTAGAACTTATTCGTACTGGTCGTACTGATGAAGAAACTTATCTTCATGAAGCAGTCGCACTGGCTTCTGAAAAAGGTCTGCCTGTTGTTGCAACCAATGATGTCTGTTTTCTCGACAGTGATGATTTTGATGCACATGAAATTCGTGTCGCAATTCATGATGGTTTTACGTTATCTGATCCCAAACGTCCAAAGAATTATAGTCCCCAGCAATATATGCGCACAGAAGAAGAGATGTGTGAGTTATTTGCTGATATACCTGAAGCATTAGAAAACAGTGTTGAAATCGCTAAACGCTGTAATGTCACGATCCGTTTAGGAGAATACTTTCTTCCACAATTCCCGACAGGGGATATGAGTACAGAAGATTTTCTTGTTAAAAAATCACAAGAAGGTTTGGAAGAACGTCTAGCCTTTTTATTTCCAGATCCAGAAGAGAGACAAAAAAGACGCCCTGAATATGATGAGCGCCTTGATATCGAGTTGAAAGTAATTAACCAGATGGGATTTCCTGGTTACTTTCTTATCGTGATGGAGTTTATTCAGTGGTCTAAAGATAACGGTGTTCCTGTTGGTCCTGGGCGAGGTTCAGGTGCGGGATCACTCGTGGCTTACTCACTGAAAATTACCGATCTTGATCCCCTTGAGTTTGACTTGCTTTTCGAACGTTTTCTTAACCCTGAACGTGTTTCGATGCCAGACTTTGACGTCGACTTCTGTATGGAAAAACGCGATAGAGTTATTGACCACGTTGCTGAAATGTATGGCCGCGATGCCGTATCTCAGATCATTACATTTGGTACGATGGCTGCGAAAGCGGTTATTCGCGATGTTGGTCGTGTTTTAGGACACCCTTACGGTTTTGTTGATAGAATTTCAAAACTCGTTCCTCCTGATCCGGGAATGACCCTAGAAAAAGCGTTTGCTGCCGAGCCTCAATTACCTGAGATTTATGAAGCTGATGAAGAGGTTAAATCTCTTATTGATATGGCTCGTAAATTAGAAGGGGTAACTCGTAATGCGGGTAAGCACGCGGGTGGTGTCGTTATTTCACCAACGAAAATCACCGATTTTGCCCCACTTTATTGTGATGCAGAGGGAAATAACCCCGTTACACAATTTGATAAGAACGACGTTGAATACGCAGGTCTTGTTAAATTCGACTTCTTAGGTTTAAGAACACTCACCATCATTAACTGGGCATTAGAGATGATTAATGCCCGACGAGCTAAAAAGTCACTCGAACCTGTTGATATCTCAGCGATCCCATTAACGGATCCGCGTAGTTTTGACATGTTGCAACGTTCAGAAACGACCGCAGTATTCCAGTTGGAATCCCGTGGTATGAAAGATCTCATCAAACGTCTACGTCCTGACTGTTTTGAAGATATGATTGCACTTGTTGCTCTATTTCGTCCAGGGCCATTGCAGTCAGGCATGGTAGATAACTTTATTGACCGTAAACACGGTGTTGAAGAGATTTCATATCCTGATGTCAAATGGCAACATGAAAGCTTACAGCCTGTCCTAGAACCAACCTATGGTGTTATCCTATACCAAGAACAAGTTATGCAAATTGCACAGGTTCTTGCGGGATATACGCTAGGTGGCGCGGATATGTTACGACGCGCAATGGGTAAGAAAAAACCTGAAGAAATGGCAAAGCAACGCTCTGTTTTTGAAGAAGGGGCTATCAAAAACGGTGTCGATGGTGAGCTCGCTATGAGGATCTTTGACTTGGTGGAGAAATTCGCCGGTTATGGATTTAACAAATCACACTCAGCAGCGTATGCATTAGTTTCTTACCAAACATTATGGCTAAAAGCCCACTATCCAGCTGAATTTATGGCTGCAGTAATGACTGCCGATATGGATAACACTGAGAAAGTGGTGGGATTAGTTGATGAATGCTGGAGAATGGGCTTAAAGGTTCTTCCTCCCGATATTAATAGCGGCCTTTACCATTTCCATGTCAATGATGAAGGCGAAATCGTTTATGGTATTGGTGCCATTAAAGGTGTGGGTGAAGGCCCCATTGAAGCAATTGTAGAAGCGCGTCAGCAAGGCGGTCACTTTAAAGATATTTTTGATCTCTGTGCGAGAACAGAAACGAAAAAATTGAATCGCCGAGTGATGGAAAAACTGATAATGTCAGGCGCATTCGATAAGCTAGGGCCTCATCGTGCTGCTTTGATGTCTTCATTAGAAGATGCATTAAAAGCCGCAGACCAACATGCCAAAGCTGAAGCAATAGGGCAATCGGACATGTTCGGTGTGTTAGCAGAAGCACCTGAACAAGTTGAGCGCTCTTATGCCAATATCCCTAAATGGCCAGACCAAGTTGTTTTAGAAGGTGAGCGAGAGACTTTAGGTTTATATTTAACAGGTCATCCGATTACGCGTTATTTAAAAGAAATTGAACGATATGCAGCAGGAACACGTCTAAAAGATTTAGTGCCAACACCTCGTGGTCAAATGGTGAAGGTAGCAGGTTTAGTACTTGCATCTAAAGTATTTACAACGAAACGTGGAAATAGGATCGGCGTTTGTACCTTAGATGATCGTTCAGGTCGCTTAGAAATTATGTTATTTTCTGATGCATTGGATAAATACCAACATTTGTTAGAACAAGACAAGATTTTAATTGCTACTGGGCAGGTCAGCTTTGATGATTTCAATGGTGGACTTAAAATGACAGTCCGCGAACTTATGGATATCAACCAGGCTCGTGAAAAATATGCACGAGGGCTTGCTATCTCATTATCGGACAGGCAAATTAATGAGCAATTATTAAATCGTCTTCGCGGCGTTTTAGAACCTCATCGTTCAGGCACGATACCGGTTCATCTTTATTTTGAAAAGCATGATGCCTGCGCACGTTTACGTTTTGGTGCGACATGGCGTGTAACGCCAACAGATATGCTTTTAACGGATCTGCGAACTCTGCTGGGTAATGAGCAGGTAGAATTAGAATTTGACTAAAATAGGAATGTTATGAGTCTTAATTTTCTGGATTTTGAACAGCCAATTGCCGAGTTAGAAGCGAAAATTGATTCGCTAACTGCAGTTAGCCAACATGATGAAAAAATTGATATTAATATCGATGAAGAAGTTTCACGCTTAAGAGAAAAAAGCCTAGAGCTAACGCGTAAGATTTTTTCTGATCTTGGTGCATGGCAAGTTGCACAACTTGCACGTCATCCATTAAGACCTTACACACTGGATTATATTCATCGTATCTTTACGGACTTCCAAGAATTAGCGGGCGATCGTGCTTATGCTGATGATAAAGCGATTGTGGGTGGTATTGCGCGTTTAGATGGTCGTCCTGTCATGGTTATTGGACATCAAAAAGGGCGTGAAACGAAAGAAAAGATCCGCCGTAATTTTGGTATGCCAGCACCAGAAGGTTACCGCAAAGCACTTCGTTTAATGGAAATGGCGCAACGTTTTAACCTTCCTATTATCACCTTTATTGATACTCCGGGGGCTTACCCGGGGGTGGGTGCTGAAGAGCGTGGTCAATCAGAAGCGATTGCACGTAACTTACGTGAAATGTCGCGCTTTGGAGTACCTATCATCTGTACTGTTATTGGTGAAGGTGGTTCTGGTGGAGCCTTAGCGATTGGGGTGGGTGATAAAGTGAATATGTTGCAATACAGCACCTATTCTGTTATTTCACCGGAAGGTTGTGCTTCTATTCTATGGAAAAGCGCTGATAAAGCACCATTAGCTGCTGAAGCCATGGGGATCACAGCAAATCGTTTAAAAGAGTTAAAGCTGATTGATACGGTGATCCCTGAGCCTTTAGGTGGCGCTCATCGTCACTATGATGAAATGGCTGAGTCATTAAAAGCACAAATCAAAGCTGATTTAGAAGAGTTAGATGCATTTGAATCAGAAGAGCTAACAAACCGTCGTTACCAACGTTTAATGGAATACGGTTACTGCTGATAGCATAATGCTATTCAAATAAATAAAAGAGAACCTCATGTTGATAACATGAGGTTTTTTTTGACTCTAAATATTATCTCTTACTGAGACAATGAAATTAGGTTATATTAACGATAATTTATTATATATCAATGTGTTAAGTCGATCTCAAAAACAATATTAAATTCCTTTTTTACTAAAAGAATAATCAACGAT
>NZ_MIIZ01000855.1:0-2492 GCF_001743005.1 Shigella sp. FC1967
GAAAGAATGGACAAGTAGGTTGGGAATTACAGCGTTCTTTAGCTCCATTAGGAATGGTAATTGCTTTAGATTCTAAATCAACAGAATACGACGCTGACTTTTTTATTTCCTTCGAAACTCGAAAAAAACTATTCTATCTATCAAACCCGATGTTATTGTCAATGCTGCTGCTTATACAAATGTAGATAAAGCTGAAACGGACGACATTAATGCATTCAAAATCAATGCTGAAAGCGTTGAAGTAATTGCAAAAAACAGCTGAAAAAATTGGTGCTTTATTAATACATTATTCAACAGATTATGTTTTTTGATGGAACCAATGATATTCCTTGGTTAGAAACAGATATCCCAGCACCTTTAAATATTTATTGGTAAAAGTAAGCTAGCTGGTGAACTTAGCTATTATTAATAACTGTAAAAAACATCTAATATTTAGAACTAGTTGGGTATACGCAAGTAGAGGTAATAACTTTGCAAAGACAATGCTTAAACTAGGAAAAAAACATGACTCACTATCAGTAATTAATGATCAGTATGGAGCTCCGACAAGTGCTGAATTGTTAGCTGATTGTACTGCTCATGCGATTAAAAGTACGTTAGATAATGGGAAGTCACTTTATGGCTTGTACCATTTAACTGCAAAAGGAACAACAACTTGGTTTGAGTATGCATCATTAATATTTAAATATGCACGAGAATATTCATTACCTTTAGTAGTTAAAAATTTAACTCCAATTCCTGCCACAGAATATCCTTTACCAGCATCTAGACCACATAATTCTCGTTTAAACACACAGAAATTTGAAACAAATTTCAAATTAGAATTACCCCATTGGAAATTTGGCATATATAGAATGCTAAAAGAAATTTTTAGATAACAAATAAATATCAATACTTATAGTTTACAGAAAATGAAAAAAATATAAAGGTATTATTCTTGCTGGTGGTTCAGGAACTCGGCTTTATCCTGTCACAATGGCAGTAAGTAAGCAGTTGTTACCAATTTATGATAAGCCAATGATTTATTATCCTCTTAGCACCCTTATGTTAGCAGGAATAAGAGATATATTAATTATTAGTACACCTCAAGATACACCTCGATTTCAACAGCTATTAGGTGACGGTAGCCAATGGGGTATCCATCTTCAATATAAAGTTCAACCTAGTCCTGACGGCTTAGCACAAGCATTTATTCTTGGTGATGATTTCATTGGTTCTGATAATTGTGCTCTTGTTTTAGGTGATAATATTTTTTTATGGGCATGATTTACCAAAACAATTAGAGCAAGCAATTCAAAAAGAACAAGGAGCCACTGTTTTTGCTTACCATGTTAATGATCCTGAGCGCTATGGCGTTGTCGAATTCGATCAAAATAAAGTAGCTATTTCATTAGAAGAAAAACCACTAAAACCCAAAAGTAATTATGCAGTCACTGGTTTATATTTCTATGATAATGATGTTATTAATATTGCCAAGAATTTACAACCCTCCCCACGAGGTGAATTAGAAATCACGGATGTAAATAAAGTATATCTAGAACAGCATAAGCTCTCAGTTGCCATGATGGGTCGTGGATATGCCTGGTTAGATACAGGAACACATAAAAGTCTTATTGATGCAAGCAACTTCATTCAAACTATAGAGGAAAGACAAGGATTAAAAGTTTCTTGTCCAGAAGAAATTGCTTATAGAAAAGGTTTTATCAATAAAGAACAAGTAAGAATACTTGCTGAGCCTTTATCTAAAAATGATTATGGCAAATATCTATTACGAATGATTCAGAGTGATTAAATATGAATATTATAAAACAGAAATTCCTGATGTATTAATTTTAGAGCCTAAAGTATTCGGTGATCATAGAGGTTTTTTTTATGAAAGCTTTAATCAAAAAATCTTTGAAGATGCGGTAGGTTATCCAGTTAATTTTGTTCAAGATAATCACTCTAAATCATCAAAAGGAGTATTAAGAGGATTACATTATCAAAAAGCACCACATGCTCAAGGCAAATTAGTACGATGCGTTCACTGGTGAAGTTTTCGATGTGGCGGTAGATATTAGACCTGAATCCAATACATATGGGAAATGGGTTAGTGCGATATTATCAGCAAAAAATAAACGCCAATTGTGGATTCCCGAAGGTTTTGCTCATGGTTTTTTGGTTTTAAGTGACGAGGCGGAATTTCTTTATAAAGCAACTAATTTTTATCACCAAAAAAAGTGAATCTAATATTATTTGGAATGATCCTGATTTAAATATAGTCTGGCCTATTAAAGATAGACCAAATATTATCAGAAAAAGATAAAACTGGCATATGTTTTAATAAATTGATTGGAATGTAAAATGAAGAAAGATATATTAGTGCAACTTGATAATTGGCTAGATAAAGAATGTATTCTATATTACTTAGATTATGATTTAAAGAATAATTGCTATTCCAAAACAGGAACGATAGTAAAAAGATTTATTTTACCTAAGAATTACGAACAATT
>NZ_MIIZ01000856.1:0-2487 GCF_001743005.1 Shigella sp. FC1967
CTATTTCTTCTCTTGCCTTATATTTGACATAAATAGGTTCAAATAATATCTAGAGCTGTAATTGAAGTTATATTTAGTTAAGACTTTTTAATTTATTATAATTTGGAGACCATGAAGGTTTTTTTTTCTATGGTACCATCTGAATAATAAATAATAACATCAGTTCCTCGCTCTTTAGGTATGTCAATCTTCGTGATATTATCCTTATGATAAAGAGGAGTAAATAATATATTTTTTTCATTATTGACTAATATATATTGAGATCTATTCCAATGCTGAAACAAAATTATATTTTTTTTCATTTGCTATTTTATTATTAATAAATACAGGATAGTAATTTAGTCCTATTTCTTCATTTTTTTATTAAATTTCTTATAATTTCTCCTTCGTTATATTTATGGTTATTAAAGATTAAAATAAGTTTATGTGATGGTATTGCTTCAAAATCATTATAAGTATTCAGTATTTTTTTTATAACGAATTGACATCCAAACTTCACTCAATTGCCATTGGCATGAGCCTCCTCCATTAAGGGCGATTTTAGTCTGATAGATATCACTGCTACCTTGTTGTTTAAGTGCTACGGAGTTAGGATTAAAACCCGAAATATAATACTTTTCTCCAGCCGAATTATATCGAGCACGTTGGCAAATTTCGGAACGATAAAGCACATTTAAAGGTAATGCCTCAATGCCTTCTGGAAGTTTGATCCCGACGGTAACCCACTCCGTATCAGCAGGTGGAGATAGTATTTTATTTTTATCACTACGAGGTGCACAGCCTTGGATCATAATGAGGATAGAAAGTAAGAGAAAAAAACTTATAAACGCTCCAATTCTTCTCTTGTCTTACTTCTAAAACGGATGAGGGCATTTTCGCCTCCTGAAATTGATTTTGTGATATTAAGGGTACTTGAAACTATTTTTTGCATATTTAAAAATGCTTTGTCTCTTTCTAATTCTTCAGGAGAGATCCCAGCATTATCGTGTCTGTGGCTGTTTTGCTCCATTTGCTCTATAAACTTTAGTCGTTTAATTTTACGTTGTAATTGAATTTCAGGCCAAGAAGCCTCTAATAATTCATTATTTAAATAGGGAACATACATTTTTGACATAGAATGATTTTTGGGGTTTGTAAAACTATCTAATAATGGATTGGTATTTGGTGGAAAAAAAACGTTGAATATCATTAATATCATGTTCCTTCATAAAAACTTCTTGATTTAAATGTGCTTGTTGGTTTTCTAATTTTTGCTATCGAAGGAACAAGAAAAAGCTTAACTTTAATAGGAAGTGGATATGTTAAAGTTCGGCAACTAGATGGATTGTTATCAATAGTACATTCTTGCCATTCAACGATTTGTGTTATTTTAAAAAAAGCAAACTAATTCACCATGATGCCAAAAAGGATCTCCAGATATGGCACCTACTTTATCTAATGGAAGTTGAACTAAACCCGCCCAGATAAAACCAAAAGTATTACCCAAGTAACCAAATTTACCATATAACCAGTTATCTAAATCAGCATCAGGGGGAACACTCGTGATAGTATCTGAATCATTAATATGTCGGTAATGAACAAAGCCAGTCATTGTTTGAATAGCTTTAGCTGAAAAAATACGAGGCATACCATAGGTATATAATAGAGGTCTATAATCGGTCATTTCAGCAGCGTAAGCTAGACCAAGTGCACCGCCTAAACTATGTCCACAAATGAAAAGCTTTTTATCACTCAATTTATTATTTATATTTTTTAAATTCATCTTTAAAACTTATTTTTGATATATTATAGGCTTCTAAAAACCCCCCATGCATTTTCCCCTCAGAGGCAATCTCTTTTGGGCAAATACTCGGAGCATAACTAATATCAGTAAGCCAATCGGGAATCTCCCATGTCCCTCGCCAAGAAACAATAATATGTTCTTTATTTTCAACATAAAAAAGTTGCGTATTACCAATTGGAGTTTCTATGTTTGCGGTATCCATAAAAACAGGAGGATAGTAACGCTCACTAAATGGAACATCATTAACTACGGTGTAAGGCATAATCGTGGATTTTGTGAGTTGTGGAATAGTCGATAAATCTTGAAAATCACGATTAAAAAATTTAAGTAAATCAGGTCGTTCAAGATAGGCTAAATCAGACATTACAGCGAGATTATAAGCATTAACTAGGGAATATTCGGGTATATGATGAAGAATGAGTGACCATGCGCGGAAAGGGCAAATTTCAATAACATGGCGTTTATTTAACTGTTGGTCGGATATTTTTATACCCATCAAATTTATTTCCATTTGGGAAATGGTAAAAAGGTAATTCTTTTTTCATTCCAATTTTCAATCACAGGCGCTTGGTTACAGAGTTCTCCAATTTTTGCATAGTGATAAATATGGCTCTTATCTGTATAAAATTTGACTGTTGAACTTTCATCGTATCGGTTTAATCTAAGTTGTCGTTTTTCCATTTCATCAGCAAATTTCTTGAGCC
>NZ_MIIZ01000857.1:0-2468 GCF_001743005.1 Shigella sp. FC1967
ATAGAAGTTACGTATCAGCCAGTTTAAATGGTTTTCTATATCTTTAGAGGTTAGGGATTTGATTGAACAATCATTACATGATTTTTAAAAATTCCAAAATGGAGTATGGAATCTATGAATTCTCTTTTTATTTTTTTGCATCTTCTTCTGTTAATTTCTCATCAGATGACAATTTTATTTGCTCAGATGTTATTGAATTTATATCATAATATTCCAAATCATCATCAATTGTCATTAAAGCTTGGCTTTTCCCTTGCTCAAACAATATTAACTGTCCAAATAATATTGTTTCATAGTTTCATTTTTATTGATCACTTTGAATGAGCCATCACTATTATTTGAAGATATTTTTTTCTCGCCTGTCAGATACTTTTTGATGCACTACCATTTTGGGGATATAATCGAAGATATAACATCTTGTAGGGTTGTTTCACAGTTCATAAATACGGCTCTTTTTATAGTGAACAACTTTAGTTCTATTATCTCTTTTTCATCATCTCTATCTCTAAAATTTACACACCCTAAAACGTGTCGTCAGGCCATTGTGACTAGTCAATCAATGGTGGAACAAGGGTTAGCTTTGTTTCACTTTCGCATTTATCAATATATTTTGTAGGCTTAACTATTGCTGATACATAATGCATAGTATCAACTTGACCTGGAGATAAAGTTATTGGCTTATGTGAGTTATTGATACTGGTAAACTGGTAGTCACCATCTCTTGTCTTGTTGAAGATCTTAATCATATTATGTCCTTCAACGGTGCGAACAAATACTTCATCACCAGATCTGACATTGGTGTTTGGTTCAACGACAACAAATTCACCAGATTGAATGCGTGGCCACATACTGTCGCCTTTAACTTTTAGGCCGTATGCATCAGCATCGTCACTATATATTTTTAGCCAGCCGTTGTGGTCCTCAATCATATCAACAGCGCCATCAACACCCAAGAACGCCTCACCTCGAACTTGAACTAAACCAGAAGGTATCTTACCAATAAGTTCTATTTTATCTGGCTCTGGTGAATTTTCAGTAAATAAATCAGCAACAGATACACCTAGTGCTTCAGCTATCTTTACTAAAGTGTTTTCTGTGTAGCCTTGTATATTTCTTTCAAGGCGAGAAATGTTACCCACATCGCTATTAATAGCGGTGGCCAGCTGAAGGATTGTCAATCCTTTTTTCTTTCTCAGTTCTCTAATTCTTGTTCCTATTTTCATTCCTCAATTCAACTTTATTTATGCGTACAACACAAAGCGTATTGCGCATATTTGATTCTATGGTAATATGCGTATAACGCATTTAAGGGGGCTATATGCAAACACCATTAAGGAAAATTCGGGTAGAGCTAAACCTAACAATTTCAGAAGTGGCTAATGCCATTAATTGTGATGTAGGAAATCTTTCACGATTAGAAAGAGGTATTCAAACAGCTTCTTTGGAGCTGGCTGAAAAATTAACAGCTTTTTATCGTGGGAAAATAACTGAGTTAGAGATCTTATACCCACATCGTTATCAGCAACAAAATAGCAAAACCGTTTAAGGCAGTTAACTACAAAAAATCATTAACAAGGGTAGGAAATGAGTAACCAATCAATAAAACAAGTAGTGAAAGAAATGTGTGAGGCAACAGCTGGTGGGCGTGAAGCAATGGCAGGGGCGTTGGGTATATCTCTTACCTCATTCAACAACAAGCTTTATGAGAAAAACGGGTGCCGTTCGTTTGATTTAAACGAGCTGTTAGCGATGCAAGATATTTCTAAGACCGTTTTATTTGCTGAATTTGTCGCTCGTGAATCGAATCGTTTGCTCGTTGACCGGATCAGTCCTGCGGAACTGGATGAAACAGAATTGTTTGTACTGCGTAGCGGTGTAGACGAAATGCAGGGGCGTTTAGCGTTATTTATGAAAGATAGCTTGGCTGATGGCGTTATTGATGGTGATGAAGAGCAAAAAATAAAAATGATGTTGGATGGATTAATTTCACAGATCCGCACATTTATGAATGCGTTTGTTTTGTTACATCAAAAGAGAAATTAAAGATGGCTATATCCAGAAAGGGTGAAGCCAAAGGTGTACGGCCTCTGGCTTCGGTTTGCAAATTTCAATTGTGTGAAGAGAAATTAGCATGAGTAGATTAGCGCATTTAATACCTAAAAAGCAATTCCGTTGTTTACCTGTCTCGGGTAGTCAGTCATTTCGCTATGTAGAAATCATAGCGTCTGACGAACAACCAAACAACTACCAACCAAAAACAGGTTTGGTAGATAGACAGTCGCTTAAAAAGGCATGGGCTGATTTTTATTTTTCAAGTGGAGAGCGGGGCAATGAACAATGAGAACCCAAACCAACTTGATCGCTACTACAAAAATCACCGAGGTATCGTTGTTCATGTTGTTCGTTATGACAGAGAAAAACAGCGTGTCATTTTTATGCTTGATGGTTGTGACGATCCGCAATGTGAA
>NZ_MIIZ01000858.1:0-2443 GCF_001743005.1 Shigella sp. FC1967
TTTTTGATCTCTCATCACCTCAATCCCAAAAAGTCGCTAAGCAGAGCTTATTAAAAGAGAGCGCATTTGTTATTGTCTTGGCGCTTTTAATGGTCATTAGCTGGGGTGCAGAGTTTATTGACCCTCAAGCCGGCCGTGCTGCCTTTATTGCAACCACCTTAATTGGTTTATTCCCCATTGTGAAAAAGTCCTTACAACTTATTCGCAGTGGTACACCATTCGCTATCGAAACATTAATGAGCGTTGCCGCAATTGGGGCACTCTTTATTAATGCTACCGAAGAAGCCGCAATGGTTATTTTGCTGTTTATGATTGGCGAGATGTTAGAGTCTTACGCCGCAGGGCGTGCTCGTCGTGGTGTAAGTGCATTAATGGCATTGGTGCCAGAAGAAGCGACATTAATCAAAGATGGCAAAAAACAAACAGTTCCTGTTGCGCAACTGCGCCCTGGCGATATTATCGAAATTGCCCCAGGTTCTCGTTTACCAACAGATGCAGAATTAGTCAGCGCATTTGCAAGCTTTGATGAAAGTGCATTAACCGGTGAATCCGTACCAGTAGAACGCCTACAAGGTGAAAAAGTGGCTGCGGGTTGTTTATCTGTGGATAGATCGGTACAGATGAAGGTGGTATCTGAGCAGGGGCAAAATGCTATCGACCGTATTTTGCAATTGATTGAAGAAGCTGAAGAGCGTAGAGCCCCTATTGAACGCTTTATTGACCGCTTTAGCCGTTACTATACCCCTGCGATAATGCTGTTCTCCGCACTGGTTATCATTGTTCCCCCCCTGTTGTTTTCACAACCGTGGGAAACATGGATTTATCGCGGTTTAACGCTATTACTCATTGGTTGTCCTTGTGCTTTGGTTATCTCAACACCAGCGGCAATCACTTCAGCATTAGCGGCAGCAACTAAACGCGGAGCGTTGATCAAAGGCGGTGCAGCGTTAGAGCAATTAGGCACAGTTAATACTATCGCATTAGATAAAACGGGTACATTAACAGAAGGGAAACCTCAAGTTACTGATATTGTAGCTGAATCTGGATTTAATGAAAAAGAAGTGCTGACTTTTGCTTCATCCGTCGAAATTGGCTCTCATCATCCATTAGCAAAAGCAATTATCAATAAAGCACAAGATGAAGGAGTGCTTGTTGTTGAAGCACAAGAGCGTAAAGCGCTAGCGGGTAAAGGCATTGAAGGTTATTTAAATAGTCAACACATCCTAGTGAGCGCCCCTTCTCAATTATCAGAAGCGACATCGCTCTCTTCTCAATGGCAACAAGAAGTTGCACGTCTTGAAGATGAAGGTAAAACCGTTGTTGTTGTCTTAAAAGAGAGCCAACTTATCGGTGTTATTGCGATGCAAGATACTTTACGCAGTGATGCTGTTGAATCAATGAAATTATTGAAAGAGATGAACATCAATGCCGTTATGCTAACGGGTGATAATCCAAGAGCAGCAGCTGCTATTGCGAAAAAACTAGGTATGGATTTCCGAGCTGGATTACTGCCCGAAGATAAAGTGACTTCAGTAATGGAAATTAGCAAAACGCATAACACAATGATGGTGGGCGATGGTATCAATGATGCGCCAGCAATGAAAGCGGCCACCATTGGTGTCGCGATGGGAAGCGGTACTGATGTTGCACTTGAAACAGCGGATGCTGCATTAACACATAACCGTTTAACGGGCTTACCTGAAATTATTAAATTATCTCGTGCGACACGTAAAATTATCCGTGAAAACATCGCCATAGCACTGGGCTTAAAAGCGATATTCTTAGTAACAAGCTTATTAGGTATCACTGGACTTTGGGTTGCCGTTCTTGCTGATTCCGGTGCAACCGCACTAGTTACAGCCAATGCGGTAAGGCTACTAAGAGTAAAAGTTAACACCTCAAATAAAAAGTAAGTACACTAAAATCACAAAGCCCAAACTTCAGCTAAGTTGGAGTTTGGGCTATTTTTTAGCGCGCAGGTAAGCAATATTTACAATGTAAATTACAGATTGCTCTCTTTTTTACGAATAAGATAGCGATAAGGGGCAGATTCAGTCTCTTGATTTAATAAATCATGCTCCATAAAGCGACAAAAACCAGGAATATCACGTACTGTTGCAGGATCATCCGCAATGACTAAAAGCGTCTCGCCTAATGCCATATTTCTTATCGTTTTACGAACTAACATTACTGGCTCAGGACAACGTAATCCTAGAGTATCTAATGTCTTAGTTGCATCATCAAATTGAGCATTCATTCTATTAACCATTCTTCTTATACTGACAGATTGTGTCATTATATCGCGCTTTCGTGTTCACATCACGGCACATTAAGCACAAAGGTATTCCTCGTGACTGCTCCCCGCCGTAAACGGCGAGGCTTCCCACTTCTCAGACCGCAACCCTCTGTACGACGGATTTACGCGGGTCTCCATGGGCTGAAA
>NZ_MIIZ01000859.1:0-2441 GCF_001743005.1 Shigella sp. FC1967
TATTGCGATTATTGCGTCATTATTTTGGGTGTTTTGGCGCTAAAAGATAAAAAAATGGTGTGGTAAATGTGTAAATCCATTAAAATTGTCTAATAGACCTTTTATTATTTTTACACATCACGGGAATGATACCGATAGGTTATAGTTTATATGAAAAATCAAGCGAAGACTTACTGAAATGTATTGCCACTATATTACAGTGGGTGCTTAACATTGGATTGCTTATTTTAGCAATTGTATTGGTCAGTTTTCTTATCAAAGAAACGTATGTCATTGCTTCATTATTATTTAATTTAGGTGCAGAAGAGTCCTCTTATCAATTACTAGAAGGTATTTTGATCTACTTTCTTTATTTTGAGTTTATTGCACTTATTGTTAAGTATTTTTTTATCTGGTGGACATTTTCCTCTTAGATATTTTATTTATATTGGAATAACCGCAATAGTGCGTTTTAATTATTGTTGAGCATAAAGACTCCGTTGATACGCTAATTCAATCAGGTGCAATATTACTGTTAGTTGTTGCGTTATTTATCGCTAACACTGAAAAATTAAAACGAACTTGATTCAACGATAAGTTGTGCTCAACAAGCGATTCAGCATAGAAAGCATGACTTAAAATTAAAAATAAAGAGTCAGGTTTTCCGCAAGATTGGGAGAGGTATGTTATTATCTCTCCTAATTCTATTCTGGGTTATACAAAAATATTACTATGTCTTATCAATGTCCATTATGTTATCAGGCACTTTTTCTTCAAGCTCACAGTTGGGTTTGTGAAAATAATCATCAATTCGATTGTGCTAAAGAAGGGTATGTCAATTTGTTGCCAGTGCAATTTAAACGCTCAAAAGAGCCTGGTGATAGTGCTGAAATGATAAGCGCACGCCGTGCATTTTTAGATGCAGGCTTTTATCAGCCAATGCGAGATAAAGTGGCTGAGTTAATACAAACATTATTGCCTGAAGATAACAGCGCTGTATTGGATATTGGCTGTGGTGAGGGTTATTACACTAACCAGCTCTATCAAAACCTAAAATTGCTTAATCCACAAATATACGGTTTAGATGTTTCTAAGGTTGCCATTAAATATGCAGCTAAACGCTATTCATCAATTCATTTTTGTGTAGCATCAAGTCAACGTTTACCTTTTTGTGATGCTTCTTTAAATGCGGTTGTCCGTATTTACGCCCCTTGTAATCATGATGAATTAGCAAGAGTTATTGTGCACAATGGTTATATTGTTACGGTTACACCCGCTCCTCGCCATCTTTATCAGTTAAAAGCACTGATTTATTCAGAAGTACATCTTCATCCATTAAAAGAAGAATATTTTGATGGGTTTAATAAAGTGTCTGAACATCAAGTTGCTTATATGATGAATTTAAATGGTAAACAAGCTTTTGATTTATTACAAATGACACCATTTGCATGGCGTGCAAGTGAAGAAGTAAAACAGACATTAGCGGAAAGTAAAACGCTTTGAATGTGAAACAGATTTTTTTAATTCGAGTCTATCAACGCCATGCTTAATAAAGTGAAATAAAAGGTATTTAGTTAAACTAATAAAAAAGCTTAGGTTGTAATATTTTAAACCTAAGCTTTTTTTATATGCTTTATTCGTGATTATTTTGCGTACATAAATAATTCTAAGTGTTCAAATACAATATTAAAGCCGATAGCAATTAATACGATCCCACCAATAATCTCTGCTTTTTTTCCAAGTACTGGACCAATATAACGGCCAATTAACATACCCAAAGTTGCCATGATCATGGTCATCATACCAATTGTCATTGCAGTATGAACAATATTTACTTGAAGGAATGCTAAACCGACACCAATTGCCATTGCATCAAGACTTGTTGCAATTCCTGTTGCGATTAAAGACAGTGAGCCGTGGCGTTGTGGGGCTTCTTCTTCACAAGGGCAATTATCACCACGTTTTAAGCTTTGGTAAATCATTCGACTACCAAGAACAAACAATAATCCAAAGGCAACCCAGTGATCCCATTGAATAATATATTGGCTTGTATATAAACCTAGTGCCCAACCAATAACAGGTGTGCTGGCTTCAATAATACCGAATATAAATCCAGTACGGAGTGCTTCACGAAAACGAGGTTTGTGTAATGTGGCACCTTTACAGACAGCGACAGCAAATGCGTCCATGGAAAGGGCTAGGGCGAGAATGATAGTTGCGTAGAAACTCATAATAAAGCCTCGGTTGGGGTATTTCCATATACACACAATTGACCCCCAACCAAAGAAGTACAATCATGTGTCTATGGTCTTGCCAACCGTATTACGGCATCTGTACCACGCTAGATGAAAATAAGCGAGTATGTTGATACAGATTTCTTAAAATAATATTTTTTATTTTAAGACAGGCTACTCCCCAATGACTTGGTGCAGAAGATAACATATTATTTCTGAAAGGCAACA
>NZ_MIIZ01000860.1:0-2423 GCF_001743005.1 Shigella sp. FC1967
CTGACTCTTTTTTTATTATGGTGGTTTTTTTTATCTCATGTCACTTTTACAACAAACTGGTTTTATTCTTCTTCATTAAAAAATGAACATTATCAGGTAGCTTATTAATCATCCAGCCCCCATCAATTTCTTTGGTATTTATTTTTGGTTAGTTAATGAACAACCTGTTTTTGTCGTTCTCTATTGACAAAGAAGGTAAATATATTGGACAAAGTTCTCCATTCACTATAGCCAGCCACATTCACCTTATTGGTGGAGAAAATGTATTACCAAAAACATATGAATATGATAAGAAATTTGGGGATTATGATAATTTTTTATCTAAGTGGTGGTTCTTTTTAGTGATGATTATCTAATTTCAACAAAACATAAAAAATGGTGGAGCTCTATTTTGCAATATTTTCACTAAATATTTACCTATATAATAGTGTGCATGCAGTGAATACAGAATTTATATAGTTATAGTTATAGTTATAGTTATAGTTATAGTTTATAGTAGTGAATATGTTAACGTATTGAGAGATAAAGAATATTCAGAAAAATGAATACGATATTCAGTGAGTTACTTACCAAACAACGCTCCCTCCCCCCACACAAAATTAGTGGTAAATGATTGAAGGAACTAGGATTTGATATGGGTACACACTACACCTTCACCCGCCAAACCAAGCTGGACAATTGATTATCCGATTGGCTAAGGAAGAGTAAGATCGTCAAAGAAAAAAGCTTTATTGAACTTCTCTTCTATAATAAACACATATTCCATTGGTTTGCGTGATATCCATCGCCTGATTGCCAATTTCGCCAATCAGTTGCGCTTGTTTTAAGCGGTTTTGCTCTTTATCGAATATCGGGTTAATACTGCCGTCATTGGCGTGCTCGGTATCGCGGTTGAGCTCGTTAATATCCTGTTTTTGTTTGTCTTTATTGCGAACAATGACACTACCGTCACTGACCGCCGATTGCGTGGTGCCTTCGGCGTGGCCGCTGTTATTGGCGTTAGAGAGTAACCCGCTTGCGACATTTGTGAAGAGTTGGTCGCCAATTGGGCCACCAGCACTCACGCCTACGCCAACGCCGATACTGCCGCCTTTGTTGCTGTTTTGGCGGGTGGTTTGCTCGGTGTTTTGGGCAGAAACAAGATTGATATCTTGCGTGGCAGACAGTGATAAGTCTTTACCGGCTTTGAGTTCACTATCGACGACTGTGATATTACCGCGTCTGGGTTGCTGTCTTTATTTTTACCCGTTGCGGTAATCGACAGATTTTGTCCGGCATTTAAGGTACTGCTTTGCGACTGGCGACTGTCGGTATGGGTTTCGCTTTTCGACGATTGGCATTAGTGCTCAGTTGTAAGGCTAAAAGCTAGACAGCTAAAGAAGAAGGGGGGGATAAAACCAGGCAATATACTGTGGGTTACTTACCGAACAACGGTAAACCCAACCCTAACCCTCAACTGACCATTAGGATGCTAAACATCTATCACTTTGCCAGTATCTTTAAAGCTATATTGACCTGTTCCAGCATCCCAACTGGGTATTTCCCTACCGCTTTTTGCAAAAGCTAAATACGCCTTTGCAGCCACAAATTGAAGAGCTTTCGCTTCTGTTGTTGGCAGTGTTCTGCTTAATATTTCAGTAGCTTTTTTAGGAGTCATTTCCTGCTGTGCTAAAAATACATCAAACGGAATACCTGTCAGATTACCCCATGCTATCAAAATTCCAAGTGCCGGATTTTTCCCCTCTGGATGTGTTCTTTTTGCTACTTTCGTTAGGGCTGCATTGATTTCTTCTATACTGCCATCATTTTGAGCCATTAAGATCGCTAGTGATGAAACTGATTGCCTATAATCAGCTATACCTGTAGGTTTGAAGAGGTTATTCTCAACAATAATTATTTATAATTAATTGCATATGATTAATTAATGTGCATTCGCTATACTTCTTTATGCATTAATTTTCGTAAAAAATCACGAGCTTCTTTTTTTAGCTCGCCCTTTCCCTTGAAGGCTTTTTTCATACTCTTGTACAGTCAAAATTTCATTTTTAGTTATACTATGATCTATAGTCGAGAGGTCGAACTCTATTACAAATTTTTTTATTCACTAAATAAGCATAAAATTTCAACGTATTGGTCTATTCCTTGATATAAAATATCTACCGAATCTAAAAAAGAAAACTCATTTTGGAGAAATGGTAAAATAATTTCTTTTTCAATTTTTTTTAAACTTTATTAACTCATCATTATTATTCATGTTTTAATTTATAACTCCTGGAGTTGCTGTAACTAAATTTTCCTTGCTTATCAGTAAGGATAGTCATTTTATTCGTAGGACCATTACTAAATTTTATCAATTCCAATTTGTTTATCTAAAATGATTGTTCGTTGATATAATATTTCTTCCTTTACCTGTTGCTTTATTC
>NZ_MIIZ01000861.1:0-2423 GCF_001743005.1 Shigella sp. FC1967
AAAAGGTTCGAGTTAAAGCTGACTATGACTTCTATAAGGGGCAAATGGACTGCTGGACAGACCCTCAAGGTGAAACGCACTGTCCGGTAAACACGGGCGGGAATCTCGATAGCTGTCAGAAATATGAAGAAAACCCTCAGTGCGGCTTCATCAGTTCCAAATGTGTTGATGGTGCTCAGGGAAGTTCTGGTACGTGCTACGTCCACGAGGATACTTATGACTGTGGTACAGATGTTTCTGTTCCGACCTTGGAAAAGGAAACTGAGTACCAGTGCGGTGGGCCTATACGCTGCATGGGAGATGACTGCCTTGATTTGACCAAAACACAAAGCACTGATTTTGCTCGCGCTACTGCGTTGCTCAATGCAGCCCAATTCATGACGCAGGATATGAGCTGCACAGGCCAAGATGGGGATGACAATCCTACCGGGGATGAAAACGTTATTTGCTCTGCTTTTGCAGGGGAAGCTGGCGAATGCAAGATAGCTGTTGGGGGAGTTTCTGATTGCTGTGAAAAGCCAACCAATATATCTCTTGCCGATTATCTGAACCTAATAATGGCCGTTCCAAAGCTCGATGGCGCAGTGATGGGGCTGACTGATGGTAATGCGCTTAAAGGGGCTTATCAGGTACTTAGGGAACCTGCCCTTCAAGGGTGGACAGAAGTCACAAAACCGTTCACAAGTTATATAGAGAACGTTTCAGGTGCTGTTGATTCGTTCTTTCAGCCTGTAGAGCAGTTTGTTGATCAACTCATTGACCAACTCAAAGAGCAAGTCAAAGAAGTGATGATGGATGTCATGAAATCAGCAGGCCAAGATGCAGCAACAGAGCAGGCGGCTGCCGCAGCATCTGAACAAGCTGCCGAAGCGATGATGGAGACTGCGACAACATGGCTTAGCACTGCCATGACGATATATACCGTCTATGTCGTTGCGATGGTGATGATCCAGATGATTTATAAGTGCGAGGAAGAAGAGTTCACTATGAACGCCAAAAGAGCGCTCAAGAATTGCACCTATGTAGGCTCTTATTGTAAATCTAAGGTGTTGGGCGCTTGTATTGAAAAAAGAGAAGCGTATTGCTGCTTCAACTCTCCGCTCTCTCGTATTATACAAGAACAGGTTCGCCCTCAATTGGGGCAGAACTTTGGAGACCCGAAAAATCCTCAGTGTGAAGGGATTCCACTAGATAAAATTGCCGAAATTGATTGGAGCAAAATTAATTTGGATGAGTGGCTTGGGATATTACAGCAGAACGGTAAATTCCCTGATCCGGCATCAATAAATCTCGACTCGCTGACTGGAGCAGGGAATGACTTCAATATTGACGGGACGCGGAAGAATGCTCAGGAAAGGGCGTTGGAGCGGTTGGAAGGGATTGATATTGACGCGAAGCGAAAAGAGGCGACAAACAGCATAGACCCTCAAACAGGCGCGCCAACTGGTGGTGGTGGATAAAAAAAGGGGCCTTTCGGCCCCTTTCTCATGTAGATTGATTACGCTTCTGGGTAAACAAATAACTCGGCTTTTCCCTGATCAAGAAGGTAAGGGAAAGCAACTTTTTCGCCATTATCCAGCTCAACCGATTTTGGAGCAAGGTAGAGGTAGGCCCAAGCTGGTAGCTGTTTGCTAATAGCTGCGTAGATCGCTTGCTGAGGAGCATGGCTTGCTGCCCCATTACCGACATTCACAAAGTTGTATGCGGTCTCATGGCCTGATGTGAAGGCATACGCTGTACCTTGAACGCCAGAGACAAAATTAGGAGCTGACCCCAGGCGAGGCTCCACGATTTTCACCTTAACGGAACACATGTCAGCTACCTTACTTCGTCCGTTCACCCACGTCGGGCAACCCCATTCATTCTTGTAGAACTGATAGGTTAGGCGACCATCTTTGTCATACAGAAGCGTGAAATTGGCACCCAAATCAGTCAGCGCTGACTCAATGGAAACTTTCACATGTGAAAGAAATTTGGCCTGAGCGTCTGCCGGTGAAACTGCTTCGTTAGCAGGCATCCAAGCGATCAAGCTATTGCGAGCGCCATGCTGTTTGGGGCCGATAGCCCAGTTCGCAAGGTTGACCAAGCCACCTTGCCAGTCGGTCATTCCGAGCTGAGGGGACATGTAGCCAGACAGCACGTAGGCTGCCCCAAACGTTTTGGTGTCGGTCAGACGCTCCAACTTGTCACGCGGAACAGAAGCGTCTTGGATGCCTGTTACCAGGCCACCGGCCTCCGCGATGTTGTAAGCGCGACTGTGATTGGTTTTGTACGCTGTGGGTTCGTAACTGCTGGTGGATGCACAGCCAGATAGAGCAGCTACAGCCATAGCCACGGTGGTGATTAAAGCCTTTTTCATGTTGTTCTCCGTTCTTACCTGAGTTGAATCTGATTTACTTCGATAATATCACAGCATCAAAAAA
>NZ_MIIZ01000862.1:0-2411 GCF_001743005.1 Shigella sp. FC1967
ATTACAACAAAAATTCGAGGAGAATATTCAGTCTCGTGTTGTTGATTTAAATAAAAGCTGTGATGCTGATATCAAAGTTGTGTTTGATTGGTCTGCGTTTCCCTACTTCTTATTTCTTCTTCTGCCTTTTCTGCGACATTAGCTGAAAAAAGAATTACAACAAAAATTCGAGGAGAATATTCAGTCTCGTGTTGTTGATTTAAATAAAAGCTGTGATGCTGATATCAAAGTTGTGTTTGATTGGTCTGCGTTCACAGCTGATGATTTAAAAACAACAGGTGTTGATAGTTATTGTAGCGAAGGATTAAAAGGCGTAATAAATACTTGTGAGAGTTCAAAAGTAGCACAAGAAACAGTAAAAGAAAAAAATACAGACTATTACCTGCTCTAAGGCAACACCACGTAATATTGAACTCAAAGAAGGCACGTTAAATTTTGGTATTGATTTCAATGCCGCAAACGATGCAAAAGCTGTTCAAGAACACCTAATAAATAATCTCTAAAGAGAATAAAATTCGACAAACAGTAATACGTTAAGATATTGCTGTTTGTTGATTAAATAACAGATTGAATAAGCTTTTTAGAATAATCATGAGAAACATTACCTAGATTATTTATCTCACATAATTCAATATTTTTACCTCGTAAAAAAGAACATCACCTTATCGCAAAAAATAAGCCACTGTTTGAATATCATGACTAATAAAAAAGATAAGAGAGAGTAAATTCTTCTTTTAACTGTTTTAATAAATCCAATATTTGAACTTGCGTTGGAATATCTAAAGAACTAAGGGCTTCATCTAATACAATAAGTTTTGGATAAGACGCTAACGCACGACATAAACATACTCGTTGAGCCTGCCCCCCAGAAAGTTCAAATAGATAACGTGTATAACTATTTTTAGGTAATTCTACTTTATCTAAAAAAGAAAAAATAAGTGTTTTTAATGCTTGATGACTCATGCTTGGATTAATGATTTTAATCGGCTCAGCAATAATTTCGCCTACCGTTAATGTCGGATTAACAGAAGTCATATAATCTTGAAAAACAATACTGATTATACCTTGACGATGAAGTCGTTTTGTAACCGGTTTATTATTTAAAGAGATAGCCCCACGATCAGGTAACTCTAATCCACAAATTAAACGCGCTAACGTACTTTTACCACTGCCACTTTCACCGACCAAACCAAAAGCTTCACTCGCATTAATATTAAAAGAGAGTGAGTCAATAACCTTCACTTTTTCACCAAAAAGTGTGTTATTTTTTTGAGTATAATACTTACTTATATTCTCAACGTTTAATAACATAACCCCTCTTCATGATGACAATATTAATCTGTTTTTTTATTAATCAATTGCTCGAACCGTAATGAAAGCTGTCGACGTGCATGAATTAAATAACGCGTATATTCTTGTGTTGGATAGGATAAAACGGTTATCTTCTCACCACATTCAACCATTTTCCCTTTTTGCATGACTAATATATCGTCAGCAATTTCATTGACTATCCCTAAATCATGAGAAATAAAAATTAATGTTGAGTGATGCGTCGTAACAACATGCTGGAGTAGTTTTAAAATATCTTGGCGTAAAGGTGCATCAAGCGCCGTTGTTGGCTCATCTGCAATTAATAAGGTCGGTGATAAAGCAAGTGCAATTGCGATCATCACACGTTGTAATTGTCCACCACTTAATTGATGAGGAAAAGCCTGCATAATAGATTGAAATTGATGAGGAAATACATGAGATAATGCCAATTCAGCTTTTTCTATCGCTTGCTTTTTAGAATAGGAAAAATGGTAGATTAACGTTTGGCAAAATTGCTTTCCTATTCTCATTAAAGGATCAAAGGCACTCATACCATTTTGCACAATGACACCTAAAGAGGTACCCAATAAAGCTTGTCGTTGAGAAAACGTCTCATGATTGATTGTCTTTCCATTCAAGAAAATCTCCCCTGACATGACGAATTGTTCAGGCAACAATCCCATAATGGCTTTACTCACTAAACTTTTACCGCTACCGCTTTCTCCTACGATCGCTAATGTACGTCCTTGCTTTATCGAGAAAGAGATATCATCAATCAATTTTTTTCCACTTTCTTGATGAGTAATCGAAACGTGCTTAAGCGTCAGTAAGTTGTTCATGCTTTTCTCCTACTGACTGACGATTATCTGGATCAAACACATCACGTAAGAAATCGCCCCAAAAATTAAATGCGGTGACAACAAGGGTAATGGCAATTCCTGCGGGTAACATCTGCTCTGGGTGTAATACCATGACATTTTTTTGCTTCACTGAGCATATTTCCCCATTCTGGCGTTGGTGGTTGTACACCTAACCCTAAAAAGGAAAGTGCCGAGATCATTAAAATAACACTCCCCATATCTGTTGATGCTAAGACAATA
>NZ_MIIZ01000863.1:0-2408 GCF_001743005.1 Shigella sp. FC1967
GTGAGAAGTCTGAGGATTAATTGAGTCGTAAGATTTATTACATAATAAAAATAGACGAGAATAATACTCGTCTATTTTTTTATTAGTATTATTTCAGTGCTTTTAATGCATCATCATAATTTGGTTCAGTTGTAATTTCATCAACTAACTGGGTATAGAGAACAGTGTTATTTTCATCTAAAACAATCACTGCTCGGCTTGTTAAGCCTGCTAATGGGCCTGATGCAATTGCAACACCGTAGTTTTCTTTGAATTCAGCACCACGCATTGTAGATAATGTCACAACGTTATCTAAGCCTTCTGCGCCACAAAAACGTGCTTGAGCAAAAGGTAAATCAGCTGAAATACATAAAACGACCGTGTTATTTAATTCATTTGCAATTTTATTAAATTGGCGAACACTTGCCGCACAAACACCTGTATCTACACTTGGGAAAATGTTTAGAACTTTACGTTTACCTGCAAAATTCGCTAAAGAAACATCATTAAGATCTTTACCAACAAGAGAGAAATCTGTAGCTTTTTGACCTACGACGGGGAAATTACCCGCTAGTGCCACTGCATTTCCTTGTAAAGTAACTTGATGTGCCATTGTTGTTCTCCTTTATTAGTTGTCAGACTAATTGTTATTAATACTCATTATTAACGATAATTCTCGTTAATGCTTAACCATTATGAAAATTTGCCACTATTGGCATAGTGACCACCGAAAACATAAAAAATTTATAAAATATTTGTAATCAGTGATTGTGCCTTTTTATCAGGCTCTTATAATTGTTCTGTTTATTCTCATACAGATTACAGGACGAAACAGACATGCGCAAAATATTCGTCATCTCATGTGCACTTGTCGTTCAAGGATTACTCATATCGCAGGTAAATGCGGCAGTAGTCCCCGAAGGAACGATACTCGATAAAAAGCAAGAAGTGGTTCGACATTTAAAAGATGAGCCTGCATCACTTGATCCTATTAATGCAGTGGGGTTAACAGAAGCTCAAGTGCAACGTGACTTATTTGAAGGGTTGACGATAGAAGATGAGCATGGGCGTCCTATACCGGGAGTCGCTCAAAGTTGGCGTACTGAAGATAATCGCGTATGGATCTTTACTTTACGCGATAATGCAAATGGTCTAATGGTGAAAAGGTAACAGCAACAGATTTCGTCTATAGCTGGCAAAGGTTAGTTGACCCTAAAAATCTTTCGCCTTTTGCATGGTATGCATCACTTGCATCTATTGAAAATGCACAAAATATTATTGATGGAAAATTAAAACCCACATCATTAGGTGTAGAAGCCATTGATGAAAAGACACTAAAAGTCACTTTAGAACGACCTGTCTCTTACTTCCCAAATTTAACAACTAACTTTTCGCTATATCCTGTACCGCATCATAGTATTGAAAAATATGGCACTGAATGGGTTAAGGCTGGCAATTTAGTCGGAAATGGGGCTTTTGTTTTAAAAGATAGGGTCGTTAATGAGAAAATTGTATTAACGCCAAATCCTTATTATTGGGATCATAAAAATACAGTATTAACTAAAAGTCACTTTTGTGCCTATTAATCATGAATCACATGCGACTAAACGTTATTTAGCGGGTGATATTGATATTACAGAGTCGTTCCCGAAAAATTTATATCATAAATTAATGAAAGATATTCCTAATGAGGTTTATATTCCTGATCAGTTAGGGACTTATTATTATGCTTTTAATACGCAATCAGGACCAACAAAAGATATTCGTGTGCGCAAAGCATTAGCGATGGCAATCGATAGAAAAATTATCACTGATAAAGTATTAGGAACAGGGGAGAAGTTAGCAAACCGTTTTACACCTGATGTAACAGCGGGCTTTACTCCAGAACCGACAATTTATGATGAATACAATCAAGATGAATTAGATAGTCAAGCTAAGATTTTGTTAGCTGCCGCTGGATATGGTCCTCATAATCCACTAACACTCTCATTGCTATATAATAATTCAGAGAATCATCAGAAAATTGCTATTGCAGTTGCTTCTATGTGGAAGAAAAAACTAGGAGTAAAAAGTCGAATTACGTAATCAGGAATGGAAAACATATATTGATAGCCGAAATTCGGGAGATTTTGATGTTATAAGAGCATCATGGGTTGGTGATTATAACGAGCCTTCTACTTTTTTTAAGTTTATTAGGTTCTAAACATGCAGGTAATATCTCTAAATATCAGAATAAGCAATATGATGAAGTGTTAACATTAGCTGGTATGACTATTGATCCAAATGAAAGAAATAGTCTATATAACCGTGCTGAGCAAATAATTGCTGAAGATGCACCCATCGCGCCTATTTATCAATACACAAATGGACGCTTGATAAAGCCGTGGTTAAAAGGTTATCCCATTGAAAACCCAGAAGATGTTGCTTAT
>NZ_MIIZ01000864.1:0-2400 GCF_001743005.1 Shigella sp. FC1967
GGGCCGGTTCGCCCCTGGTTAGGGATTAAGATCAAGCGTTATCTGCATACCACCAGCTAAGGCGATTGCAATCACGAAAGAAGGTTGCTTCATCAGGAGCCTTCATCATGACCACATCACCTTCGCAGTAGGTGCATAGCTCAAGCGTTGCTTCATTTTTCCAAAAGGCACTGCACCCCGATTCTTGATACACAACCTCCCATTTGGGATGTCGCAAGTACCGATGGAAGAAATCGAGAGTGTCACCATAAGGGAAGTTGAAGCGCTCCATCACTGAACCATTTTCTGTCAGTTCAGGTTTAACCTTGCCGGTTTTCAAACGCTTCTTGATGATGCGCTGAACCCAACGAAGTCGTGCAAACAGCCGATTGGAGTCTTTCTCGTACCACTGGGGATTACGCTTGCTCCAGTAGAGCTTGGCGAAGATTTCCCCGGACAAATCCTTCATCTGGTTTTCGTTGAGCTCATCAAGAAAACGCCGAGAAGGTTTGTCGTAGTCAAGAACTGCTTCCAAAGCTGATAGGTTTTTCATAGGGACTCCTTAATGCGATTGCGGAGCCCCGGCCCCTCAGGGCTATCGGAGCCCCACAGGGTTAATGGTTGAACGGCGATTTATCGAGGGTTCGTGAATCGAATGGCTTTACCAATAAAATCGGCCATCAGGTGATTACCTGACGATCTGAAATACTGTTGCCATTGTGACCAGTCCCCGACCGAACAAGAGTGTTTCGGTGAGTCAAAAACACCCCATATACGAAGGTTGCAGCCATTAGATAGAACACGATCAACATAGCTGATTATCTCTTCGCGCTTCATTGAAGAGCTCAAATGGCAAGGTTGCTGCATGATGAGACGTTCAGCTTCCTCGAAGTCAACTTTCTCTATGGTTCCGTGCTGTGTATTGACATGAAACACAAAGATTTGTTGCCCTGAATTACCCCAGATCCAGTGAGTAACATGAACAGGGTGAACTCCGGCCTTTAACGGTATCAATGCCGAACCACAGGTTCTGAGCACCCATAACATTTGATAGCCACTGAACTGCTCAATCAGGGTTAGATCTTGCTCTACATCACCGGCATAAACCTCCGGTAACTTGAGCTTTTGAGAGAGATTAAGCATTTCTGCTTTCATCTTTTCAAGGATAGACATGCGTATCTCCTTTTTGAGGACGCACGTTGCCCAACAGGCGCAGTGCGCCCTATGGGCCAAGATAGGTTGCTGTTTGTTTTTGGCGACCAGCTATCGCACGTTTCGCCCTCAGAGAGGACAAAATTCACTTTCTCAGCAACCCTCAATGAAGGCCTCTGAGAAAGTGGGAGGGTATCCCCTCCTCACTTTTATTTTTCCACGAGAGCGGCATGAACAGGAACGCTCAAACTGCCCTTTTCGGGTGCAAGATCAAAGACGCATCAATTGCCCCGTCTTTTCAGATCTTCGACCAGATGTTCAGGCAACTGACTCGCAGTACAGGCCAGCAAAAGATCGAGGTCTACGGGCTTATGAAAGTGCTTGTTTGACCAGGAATAACCAACTGATGATTTTGCCCAGTTGATTGCTTGCCCAAGGCTGTGGAACTGCCGCCTGCCGGTGTACCCCATACGACTATCCAAAGTGACACCTTGGAACAACCTCCAGTACATTGGGGGAATACGCTTAGCAAGCAGTAAGAAAGGCGTATCAGGCACTGATGCTCTTCTACCCTTGTTCTGATGATACAAATCCAACCGATGGAATTGGTTCATAGATTCTCCAAATAAAAACGGCCATCGTTACCGACGACCGTATTCATCAACAGGGATTACCTGTATTACCCCTGCATCAGCTCAACCGAGTTTGTGGTCAATTTGATCCGAAACGCCTTCTGGTTCTGGATAGCCCACCTGGCCCATTCAGAAGGGATGCAAACCGAACCATCATCACCACCAAACAAGTTGCATTTATTTTCGTAGAAATCATCATCGAACCCTGGATTACAGCCCTTAGCATAAGCGACTGTTCCGCGAGAGATTGGAGACCCATCAGCTTTTGCATTAGTGATGAGGTAAACTCCATGATCTCCTACCAAAATCAAGGCGGGTTTAACTTTGCTCTGATCAATAAAGTCTTCTGAAGGCCAGAACATCCCGCCATGTTTTTCAGCTTCCTGCTCAGTCCTTCCATTTTTATCCCTGACTATGCCGTCAGAGTACATTTCAGGATTGAACAAATCGTCCGTTGATGGTGAAAAACTGCTTGCTGCATCAAGCTCTTCAATCAACTTTTTCACATCATGGATTTTAAAAGTAAGTACAGACATTTGAGTTGCTCTCTATTCAAAAAGAGGCTCCCCCTCCTAACAGGAGATAGGACGCCCCTGCTAGGTTAAAAAATGGCGGCCACCCAAAATGGGCGACCGCG
>NZ_MIIZ01000865.1:0-16330 GCF_001743005.1 Shigella sp. FC1967
TTTTTTATTGGCAAATTGCATTTTGGTTAGGTGATCACCATGATATTTTTTTTTTGTGATTCATCTCTTAAAATAATGATTGAATTGAACTTCATACTATTTTTATGCTCTAAGTCTTGTAGCTCATAAAAAACGAGAAAGGAATAACGAGAGTAAATATGACGGAGTCATTTAAAAATAGTGCGAAGCTTGACTTCGGGAGAGTCCATCTCTAATGAGCGAGCAGTTAACGGACCAAATGTTGGTTGAAAAGGTACAAAATGGTGACCAGAAAGCCTTTAATTTGCTGGTTATCCGCTATCAACACAAGGTAGCAAGCCTGATTTCCCGTTACGTACCACAGGGCGATGTGCCAGATGTTTCGCAAGAGGCCTTTATTAAAGCTTATCGCGCCATTGGTTCTTTCCGTGGAGATAGTGCTTTTTATACATGGCTTTATCGCATTGCAGTGAATACAGCAAAGAATTATCTAGTCGCACAGGGGCGACGTCCGCCTTCGAATGATTTGGATGCGAGTGATGTTGAAAATTTCGAATCACCAAATGCGCTAAAAGAAATTTCGAACCCTGAGAATTTAATGTTGTCTGAAGAGTTACGGAGAGTGGTTTTTCACACCATAGAGTCATTACCTGAAGATTTAAGGGTTGCTATTACACTTCGGGAACTTGACGGGCTAAGCTATGAAGAGATAGCGGTCATTATGGATTGCCCTGTCGGAACAGTACGTTCACGTATTTTTAGGGCACGAGAAGCTATTGATAATAAGGTTCAACCATTAATACAAGAGTTTTAATTGTGGGTGAACCATCATTAACTGAAGGGTACTTTTACATGCAAAAAGAAAAACTTTCTGCATTTATGGATGGCGAAGTTCTTGATAAAGAATTAATGGGTACAATTGCACGTGATGACTCAATGAAAGAGACATGGCAACGCTACCATTTGATTCGTGACACAATGCGTGGTGATGTAGGTGAAGTAGTCCACTTTGATATCGCAAGTCGCGTTGCGCTCGCTTTAGAGAATGAACCTGTTCGCATAAGTCCTGAACAACAACGAGAGCAGCAACCTGCGCCATCACAATGGCGTCAGCACGCTTTCTTACAAAAGTTACGCCCTTGGGCAAGTCAGTTAACTCAAATCGGTGTCGCAGCTTGTGTTTCATTAGCTGTTATTGTGGGGGTTCAACAATATAATGGACAAAGCGGTTCTGAAGATTTCCAAGTAGACACGCCTGTATTTAATACTCAACCTATTATGGGTTCAGGTTCACCGGTAAGCTTAAATCTTCAAAGTGATACTTTAGGTAAAGACCAGCAAACACGTTTACAAGAGCGTAATCAGCGTCTTGGATTAATGTTGCAACAGTATGAGTTAGATCGTCGTATCTATAATGCACCACAAAATGAAGCACCAGTGAGTGCTCAAGGTGAAACTCAACCCGTAGTAGCACAGTAATAATAGATGTGAATGTATAAATAACGTGTGGGAATAAAACAGTCGTAATGAAAAAATCATGGTTATCCACCTTATTGCTGGTGGGCAGCCTATCAATGCCGATACAAGCCTTGGCACAACCTCAAACGGGTAGTGTCGAGGCTTTGTTGCAAAAGATGGGTCAGACAAGTCAAAGCTCTACCTATGAATTATCTTTTATCAATATCAATTCTCAAGGTATTGTTCCTATTCGCTATCGTCACACTCTTATTGATGGCAAACCACTTGCACAATTAATGCAAATGGATAGTACTCGCCGTGAAATAGTTCAACGTGGTGATGAAATCAGCTATTTTGAGCCAGGCTTAGATGCTTTTAGCTTAAGAAATGATCATATTGTTGATTATATCCCTTCGATCATTTACCAAGATTTCAAAGAATTATCAGATTATTATAATTTTATTGATGCAGGTAGAACGCATATTGGTGATATTCCAAGCCGAGTTGTCCGAGTGCTCTCAAAAAACAATGACCGTTATGATTATGTCTTGTTTATTGATGAAGAAAGATATTTGCCTTTAAGAGTCGATCTTTTAGATAAGAATAATGACATCATTGAACAATTTCGAGTGATCACCGTTAATGAAGGGAGTAACGTCAAAACAGAACTTAATGCGTTACGTACCGTCAATATGCCACCTTTATTACTTGTACCAAAAACTAAGCCATTAGTTTATAACTGGTCGGTTAGTCAATTACCTGAGGGATTTAAAGAGGTAAAACGTAGTAACCATCAAATTTCTGAAACTGAGTTCAGTCAGTCTATTTTATTTAGCGATGGTTTATTTGACTTCTCTATTTATGTTAATAAAAGTAGTCAACAGGTTAATTCGCCCGAACGCGATAAAATGTTGAGGTATGGTCGTAATACAATTTATACCTATGACAAAGAAGGTAATGAAATTACCTTTATTGGTCAATTACCATTTCCTACGGCACAAGCAATAGTGAATAGTGTTGTATTTACGAAAAAGTAAAAGGGTATAAGTTATGGTTAAAGAGTGGGCAACCGTTATACATTGGCATGAAGGACGTGCGTTATTACGCTATGGATCTTCTTCTGGCTGTGGTAGTTGCCAAGCTCGCGCTGCGTGTGGCTCTTATTTATTAAATAAAATAGGGCCTGAAACCGTTCATCAACTCGAACTTCCCATTGCACAACCATTAGTCGAAGGGCAAAAAGTGGAAGTGGGTATTCCTGAAAATAATCTGCTTCTTTCCGCAATGCTAGTGTATTTAACACCACTAATTGGCTTATTTATTATCGCCGGCATTTCGAGCTTTTGGTTTTCAAGTGAACTGGCTATTTTTTTCAGTGGACTTGTGGGCGGTGCCCTTGGTTTTTTATTTGCTAAAAAAAGTGGCGACTTGGTGGAGTAAAGATGAAGGTTTTGAACCTATTGTATTGCAAATAGGGCTTCCACCCCATGAGCTTAAAGTTCAATTTCAAGAATAATGCATTGATTAAATAGTGGGGCATCTGCTCCATTATTTTTGTCATGTTTGTTTTTGTCATAATCACTATCTTAAATTAACTCATTTCTATATCTGGAAATTACCCGCAAAAAATTACAAATATATGCAAGTCTTAGCATAAATGTTTGTGTTTGATGAACGTTTCTTTGAGTATAATGTCTCTAGTGTGTAGAATGCGTCATCAATAATAACTCCTGCAATATAGAGTTTTCGCTTTGTGTCCATGAATGACTCCAAAGCCAGATTTATAGAGCAAAGCAATAGAGAAAAATAATTTCAGAATGAAAAACATACGTAACTTTTCCATTATCGCACATATTGACCACGGTAAATCGACGTTATCAGATCGAATTATTCAAATTTGTGGTGGCTTATCAGATCGTGAAATGGCTGCGCAGGTTCTTGATTCTATGGATCTTGAGCGTGAACGTGGTATTACAATCAAAGCGCAAAGCGTAACCTTGAATTACACCGCTGATGACGGTGAAGTTTATCAGCTTAACTTTATCGATACCCCAGGACACGTTGACTTCTCTTATGAAGTATCTCGTTCACTTGCTGCGTGTGAAGGCGCCTTATTGGTCGTAGATGCAGGGCAAGGGGTTGAAGCGCAAACATTAGCAAATTGCTATACCGCGATGGATATGGATCTCACCGTCGTTCCCGTTTTAAATAAAATAGATTTACCCGCAGCAGAGCCTGAGCGTGTTGCAGAAGAGATTGAAGATATTGTGGGGATCGATGCCACAGATGCAGTACGTTGCTCTGCAAAAACAGGTATTGGTGTTAAAGAAGTTATCGAACGTCTTGTTAAAGAAATTCCAGCACCTGAAGGTGATGCAGACGCACCATTACAAGCACTGATTATTGACTCTTGGTTTGATAACTACCTTGGTGTAGTTTCTCTGATCCGTGTTAAAAACGGTAAAGTCAGTAAAGGCGATAAAATCAAGGTAATGAGTACGGGGCAGATTTATAACATTGACCGTATTGGTATTTTTACACCAAAACAAATTGACACAGCATCATTAAATTGTGGTGAAGTGGGTTGGGTTGTTTGTGGTATTAAAGATATTTTAGGTGCGCCGGTAGGGGATACCTTAACAGCAGCACAAAAACCAGCTGATAAGCCATTACCAGGCTTTAAAAAAGTTAAACCACAGGTTTATGCAGGTTTATTCCCAATAAGTTCTGACGACTATGAATCATTCCGCGATGCATTAGGTAAATTGAGCTTAAACGATGCTTCATTATTCTATGAACCAGAAAGCTCATCTGCATTAGGTTTCGGTTTCCGTTGTGGTTTCTTGGGTCTTCTTCATATGGAGATTATTCAAGAGCGTTTAGAACGTGAATATGACCTCGACCTGATTACAACGGCGCCAACCGTCGTTTATGAAGTTGAAATGACGAATGGTGATATTATATTAGTGGATAGCCCGTCTAAATTACCACCATTGAATAATATTGAAGAAATCAGAGAACCTATTGCTGAATGTCATATGTTATTACCGCAAGAATACTTAGGTAATGTCATTACTTTATGTATCGAAAAACGCGGGGTTCAAACCAATATGGTCTATCATGGTAATCAGGTTTCATTAACTTATGAAATCCCGATGGCTGAAGTGGTATTAGATTTCTTTGACCGCTTAAAATCAACATCACGCGGTTATGCTTCTTTAGACTATAACTTTATTCGTTTCCAAGGCTCTAACATGGTACGTGTAGATGTCTTGATTAATGGTGATCGCGTTGATGCTTTAGCATTGATTACACATAACGATAATGCACCTTATCGTGGTCGTGAACTGGTGGAAAAAATGAAAGAATTTATTCCACGACAACAGTTTGATATCGCTATCCAAGCGGCAATTGGTAACCATATTATTGCTCGTTCAACTGTCAAACAGTTACGTAAAAACGTATTAGCCAAATGTTATGGTGGTGACGTTAGCCGTAAGAAGAAACTGTTACAGAAACAGAAAGATGGTAAAAAACGTATGAAGCAAATTGGTAACGTAGAGCTACCACAAGAAGCGTTTTTAGCCATTCTTCATGTTGGTAAAGATAAATAATTTAAGGAGAGAACATGGCTACCACGTTTGCCTTGATCCTAACGCTGGCAACGCTAATAACGGGAATTTTTTGGGGATTTGAGCACTTTAAGCTTAAGCCCGCTCGAAAAGCAAAACTAAAGCGTCTTCAAGAGATGACGCAAGGAACCGAGGATCAGCAGGAGTTAGCAAAATCAATTAATAAACCAAGCTGGGCAGAGACATTAGGCTCTTTATTCCCAGTTTTGATTATTGTTTTGATTTTGCGTTCATTTGTGTATGAGCCGTTTCAAATACCTTCTCGCTCCATGATGCCAACTTTGTTGGTTGGCGATTTTATCTTGGTTGAAAAGTTTGCCTATGGATTAAAAGATCCAATTACACAAACGACGTTAATTAATACAGGGAAGCCCAAACGAGGCGATATCGCCGTATTTAAGTACCCTCGTGATCCTTCTACTGACTTTATTAAACGCGTTATTGGATTACCAGGCGATAAAATTGTTTATGATATGATGTCGAAAAAACTTCATATCTATCCAAATTGTGATAAAACTATTTGTAATGAAGAAATATCAGTAACTTATGGTACTGCTTACCCAAGTGAATGGACGCTATTATTACAGAATGTACCGGGTGGTATGAAATCTATTCCAATTGAGGAGCCTATTTCAACGGCAACTCAATTACGTGAAGAAGAAAGGGTAGAAACTATTGATAAAGTCTCTCACCGTATTATGACAATACCTGGTGATATGACGATGCCAGAGTTTATCCAACCCGGATTACCTGTTGGTACGTGGATTGTCCCTGAAGGTCATTACTTTATGATGGGTGATAATCGAGATGGTAGTTCAGATAGTCGCTTCTGGGGCTTTGTTCCAGAGAAAAACTTAGTAGGTAAAGCGACAACAATCTGGATGAGCTTTGAAAAAGTAGAGAATGAATGGCCAACAGGCGTTCGTTTTAGCCGTATCGGTGGCATTAAGTAATTATTAACAAAATAGCGACAGCATTCCTTCTTATCTAAGTGTAGAATATGTCGCTTCTTTAAATCTGATTGGCTCCTGTTATTAGCAGGAGCAGTGCAAACGCAACAGTTCTGTTATCCAACCCGATAATCTCTCGTTGTTTCAAACAGATTTGTTGCGTGTGCTTCAAATTAAGTTATGGAAATTGATCGCACATGAATACTTTATTAGTAAACCAGTTACAAAAGAAGCTGGGTTATACTTTTACGCAAAATGAATTATTACTACAGGCTTTAACGCATCGAAGTGCTAGCAGTAAGCATAATGAACGTTTAGAATTTTTAGGTGATTCAATTCTAAGCTATGTGATTGCTAACGCACTTTATCATCGCTTTCCTCGTGTTGATGAAGGTGATATGAGCCGAATGAGAGCAACGCTTGTTCGTGGAAATACACTCGCTGAATTAGCGCGTGAATTTGAACTAGGCGAATGCCTACGTTTAGGTCCAGGGGAATTAAAAAGTGGCGGTTTTCGTCGTGAATCAATTTTAGCGGATACGGTGGAAGCTTTAATTGGTGCAATTTTCCTTGATAGTGATATTCAAAATATCGAAAAAATTATTTTAAACTGGTATGAGAATCGTTTGGCTGAAATCAGCCCAGGCGATAAGCAAAAAGATCCTAAAACTCGTTTGCAAGAGTATTTGCAAGGTCGTCATTTACCATTACCTTCTTATATTGTTGTGCAGGTTCGTGGCGAAGCCCATGATCAAGAGTTTACGATCCATTGTCAGATAAGCGGTATCGAACAACCTGTCAAAGGGATGGGGACAAGCCGTCGTAAAGCTGAACAGGCCGCTGCTGAACAGGCATTAATACAACTGGAGCTTGAATGAGCGAAGAACAAACCTATTGCGGATTTATTGCGATAGTCGGTCGCCCAAATGTGGGAAAATCAACACTACTGAACCAATTACTGGGGCAGAAAGTTTCTATTACATCACGTAAACCGCAAACTACGCGTCACCGTATCATGGGGATTGATACTGATGGTGCTTACCAAGCGATTTATGTGGATACACCAGGCTTGCATATTGAAGAAAAGCGAGCGATTAACAGACTAATGAACCGCGCAGCAAGCAGTTCAATTGGTGATGTTGAATTAGTTATTTTCGTTGTTGAGGGCACTAACTGGACGCCAGATGACGAAATGGTGTTAAATAAATTAAAATCATTGCGTTGTCCTGTTTTATTAGCCATTAATAAAGTGGATAACGTGACTGATAAAACCAAGTTACTTCCACATATTGGCTTTTTAAGTCAACAAATGGATTTTCTTGATGTCGTACCAATCAGTGCTGAAAAAAACATGAATATCGATACGATAGCGAAAATCGTACGTAAATGTTTACCAGAAGCGACTCATCACTTTCCAGAAGATTATATTACTGATCGCTCTCAGCGTTTTATGGCATCAGAAATTATTCGTGAGAAATTGATGCGCTTTTTAGGTGAGGAATTACCTTATTCTGTCACTGTTGAAATTGAACAATTCGTTACCAATGAGCGTGGGGGTTATGATATCCACGGATTAATTCTGGTTGAGCGAGAAGGCCAGAAAAAAATGGTTATTGGTAATAAAGGTGCGAAAATCAAGAAAATTGGTACTGAAGCCCGTATGGATATGGAAGACTTATTTGAAAACAAAGTTCACTTAGAACTTTGGGTAAAAGTCAAAGCTGGCTGGGCTGATGATGAACGCGCTTTACGTAGCCTTGGCTATGTGGACGATTTAAAGTAGGTAACTGAAGTGGATGGCTGGCAACGTGCATTTGTTATCCATGCTCGACCTTACAGTGAAACGAGTTTATTACTCGATTTTTTCACTGAAAATGAAGGGCGAGTACGCATATTGTCAAAAGGTGCACGAGGCCGTCGCTCACCCTTAAAAGGCGCACTTCAACCTTTTACTCCTTTGCTCATTCGTTGGAGTGGGCGAGGAGAAATCAAAACCCTTCGTGATGCTGAACCTATCTCTTTAGCATTACCATTGACAGGCTCTGTACTATACAGTGGTTTGTATCTTAATGAGTTATTGTCTCGTGTTTTAGAAAGTGGTACATCTTATAGTGTGCTTTTCTTTGAATATCTCTCTTGTTTGCAAATTCTTGCCGCTAGCGATACGACACCTGAAGCCGCACTAAGACGCTTTGAACTCGCGTTATTAACACAACTTGGCTATGGCTTAGATTTTCTGCATTGTGCTGGAAGTGGAGAACCTGTTTCAGATTCGATGACCTACCGTTATCGAGAAGAAAAAAGGTTTTATTGCGAGTTTAGTGGTTGATCATAATAGTTTTACTGGATTTGAATTAAAATCTTTAGCCAGTCGCGAATTTCCTACTGTTGAAACATTAAAAGCGGCAAAACGGTTTACTCGAATGGCATTGAAGCCCTATTTAGGCGGAAAACCATTAAAAAGTAGAGAACTATTTAGACAATTCGCCATTAAAAAATCCCCTAAGAAAAGAGCATTGATGGTAGAACAGTAATATTGTCTTTTTCTTCTCTATGGAATGTGTAAACTAAGGTAATGCAACGTTATTTTTCAGGAGAAGAGCATGTCTGATATTCTACTTGGCGTTAATATTGACCATATCGCCACCCTTCGTAATGCCCGAGGCACAACTTATCCCGATCCTGTTCAAGCGGCTTTTATTGCAGAACAAGCTGGTGCTGATGGTATTACTATCCATTTACGTGAAGATAGACGTCATATCACTGATCGTGACTTAATGTTGATAAGCCAAACAGTTCAGACAAGATTAAATCTAGAAATGGCCGTCACTGAAGAGATGATCGAGATAGCGTGTCAAACTCAGCCTGATTTTTGCTGTTTAGTACCTGAAAAACGCCAAGAAGTGACAACAGAAGGTGGGTTAGACGTTGTTGGCAATGAAGAGAAAATTGCTGATGCAATTAAGCGTTTATCGTTAGCGGGTATCAAAGTTTCTTTGTTTATTGACCCTGACCATGAACAAATTAACGCAGCTGACCGTGTTGGTGCACCTTTTATTGAGATCCACACTGGCGCTTATGCTGATGCTGAAGATGAGATGGCTCAAGAAAAAGAGTTTGTACGTATTCGTGATGCAGTGACTTATGCCGCATCCAAAGGCTTAAAAGTGAATGCGGGCCATGGTTTGCATTACCATAACGTGCAACGTATTGCCGCATTGCCTGAACTTTATGAACTGAATATTGGCCATGCAATTATTGCTAGAGCCGTATTTAGTGGATTGGCACCCGCGATTGAAGAAATGAAACGCTTAATGCGAGAAGCGCGTCGCTAATGGCTATTGTTGGCTTAGGTATGGATATTGTTGAGATATCACGTATCGAAGATATTATAGGGCGTTCTGGTGAACGCCTTGCTCGTCGTATTCTTACTGATACAGAATGGGAAATCTATCAATCTCATAAACAGCCAATACGCTTTTTAGCTAAGCGATTTGCTGTAAAAGAGGCTGCGGCAAAAGCATTAGGTACAGGCATTCGTTTAGGATTGGCTTTTAATCATTTTGAAGTACGTAATGATGAGTTAGGCAAACCCACACTGCACTTTTTAGCGGTTGCAAAAGAGATGGCAGAGAAAGCGGGGATAAATTCCATTCACGTAACACTTGCTGATGAACAGCGTTATGCTTGTGCGACAGTTATTTTAGAAAAATAGCTCTCTTAAATTTATCACCCACAAAATCATCGATTAAGGTTTAGATCTTATCTGCATGGTGGATCAACACAAATTTTTCCCATAATTCATCTTGAGATTCAGTATGAGTAGGATCAGTGATGATCGTATTCGTAATCGGACAAACCGATTGGCAAGTTGGTTTATCGTAATGTCCTACACATTCAGTGCAAAGATCAGGATTAATTTCATAAATTTCATCCCCCATTGAAATGGCATCATTTGGGCATTCTGGTTCACACATATCGCAATTGATGCATTTCTTCGTAATTAATAAAGCCATATCAGTCACTTAATATATAAATTATTAAATTTCAGTAACTTATATCTTGCACTTATATGTTACCATCTATCAGTTTTGTGTCGCTATATCCGATAAAGTAGTGTTTTATCATTCAAATAGGAATATTGTCCCAATCTTTTTGCTTAATAGGCACTAAGTAAGGGGATGTAAGATTACCATTTATGGTGACTGACCTAAAGTAGCATCGTTCAAATGATTAATTAGAATGTATAAATAAAAAAAACAAAAATAAATAACAAGAAAATAGTAACAAAAAATAGTATTTTTTGTGGTATTCAGCACACCTAATACCCTGTTATTGATGTTAAATAACGAAATAATATAAAGGGGTATACTATGCCAACACTGTTTAATATGTGGACGTTTGCACTTTTTATCCTTAGGTTTAGTGCTAACACCTGGCCCTAATATGATTTACCTGATCTCACGCTCAATCTCTCAAGGGAAAAAAGCTGGATTTATTTCACTAATTGGTGTGGCTGTTGGCTATATTTTTTATATGTTACTTGCAGCGTTTGGTATTACAGCGATTTTTATGGCAGTGCCTTATGCTTACGATACATTAAAAATTTGTGGGGCTATTTATCTTTTTTTATATTGCTTGGCAATCTATTAAGCCCGGTGGGCGTTCTATCTTTCATCCCAAAAAATTACTTTCAGGTAATACGACAAAACTCTTTGTTATGGGGTTTATCACTAACCTGCTCAATCCTAAAATCGCATTAATGTACTTATCATTGTTACCTCAATTTATTAGTATTCCGAATGGCAGCGTTTTAAATCAATCATTAGTGTTGGGTAGCATTCAAATTATTATTAGCATAGCAGTAAATGCATTGATTGTTATTGCCGCAGGCTCTATTGCTGGGTTCTTTATGCAAAGACCGCGTTGGGCACTCGTTCAACGCTGGTTTATGGCAACAATTTTAGGGGCTTTAGCTATTAAATTAGCCACAGAAGCGCGCGTAAATTAACGGTTTATCAGGTGCGCTGTAAAATACCATCCTTCAGCGCGGAGAGGATGCCAACTTACTGTCTTTGTCATAAACAATTCAAGGCAATCTCTTTAGTTATCAATAGAAAACAGGGTACAATATCCCGCTATATGATAATGAAGAGATATCCTTGTGAATAAAGTTAAAGATGATATTTATTGGATGCATAAAGCGATTGAGCAAGCGCAAAAAGCACAAGAAATTGGTGAAATACCGGTTGGCGCAGTATTAGTCGTTGATAATAAAATCATTGCTAAAGGATGGAATCATTCAATCATTGATAATGATCCCACTGCACATGCAGAGATTATGGCATTACGTAAAGGGGGAAAGCATTTACAAAATTATCGTCTACTCGATGCGACGCTTTATATTACGCTAGAACCTTGTGTGATGTGTGCTGGAGCGATTGTGCATAGTCGGGTAAAACGCGTGGTTTATGGTGCCTCAGATTTAAAAACAGGTGCGGCAGGTTCATTTATTGATATTTTACAACATCCTGGAATGAACCATAAAGTAGAAATAACATCCGGTGTATTAGGTGAAGAGTGTTCACAGCTTTTAAGCCAATTCTTTAAAATGAGAAGGGCTGAAAAGAAACAACTTAAAAAACAAAAAGACAATCTAGTTATTATTAATACTGAACCAACAATAAAAGAATAATCTCTATTTACTGATAATTCAGGGTATATGTTGCTTGTGCTTGAAAAGGACCTGTTAGCAATGTTTGATTTTTCAACGCAGAGGGTGATGCTTCAACATACGTCATAAAATTAAATTGAATGCGTTTATTATTAAGAAGTTGAGTTGTACTCGGCTTTTTTAATTGAATAATATTGCGTTGAAGATCGGTAAATACAATCCCTATACTTTTAGGATCTTCAGATCCTGTACCAACAACAGCAAGGTGATTTGGCATTGTAGGATGCTCCTTCCCATCTAACGTAATTGTGACGCTTTTATAAATATCCTGACTGCAGTTTTCTAAACTAATGCTAAAAGCAACAGGCTTACTTTTTTGAAAAGTATAGAGGTCTTTTGCTGATATCTGTTTAAAATCAACAACTTTATTTTCATCACCAGCAACAATAGTGCAACCATGTGCAACCACTACACCTTTAAATTCCATATCGCCACCAATAAGTTCGGTTGCAGCAAATGTTGTCGGTGAAAGCAATAATAAAAGATAAATCGCAGATTTTATTATTGGATTTTTCATTACATAAACTCCGCAACTAATGTGGCATGTGCTGAAAACTCACCTTCAGGAATTTTACTTCCTGTTTTTGCTATGGGGGCGGCACTGACTTCCCAGTTTCCTGTAAAATTATTCAGCTTACCAACAGAAAAATATTTATTTGGTGGCACAATTGTCCCCGATTTATCTCTTAAAACAATGCCTAAATTTGTTCTATCAACAGAGCCTGTTGTTCCAAGATAGTCAGCGTTAAAACTTGCAACACCCGAGCTTCCCGTTTGGATTTTAAACATTATTTTGCTATTAGGATTAGTAAAACTGCCGCCTTCACATCTAATTTGGATATTGCGTGTAATTTTATAATTTTGGCCATTTAAATAATCAGAAGTATTACCCACATTGCCAAAATCAAAGGTAATTGGGGCGCCGTTATTAAAGATACATTTATCTTCGGTTGTGATGATCCCTGATGTAATAATCAGTTTGGATATAGGCTCATTACCATATCCTGTCGGTCTGCTTCTATAGCTTACCATGGCATACATTTGTGCAAGAGATTGGCCATTTAAGCTTACTCCGTTAATAATGGGTTTTCTTAAGCGGAAAGTGAGTTCTCCACTGCTACCGGATGAAATATGAGGTTTTGGAGATTCAGGTCTTGTACAACCTTGTAGATTATTTCTTTTGTTTTCTTTATTTTCAAAAGGGACGGTAGGGAGAGGATCAGGTCCCCAAATTTCAAATTTAATACGAACATCTACATATTCATTTAATTGATAAAAATTATTACCAACAGGAAGTAAGTCTGTGGTCGCTTTAAAGTAAGTTAATGCTCTTTTATCAATATTTGTGCTAGGGCAATGTACTGTACCATCATAGCGATCTGGCAAGGAAAATTTAACAGTCGTTGTTTCACCTGCGCGATTATTAGGGAACGTTGTATTATCTAATGCGGCATAAAAAAATATTAGGTCCGCCATTCGTTCTCACTTCACCCTGTAGATAAGCCATAGTAGAAATTGGCATTAATGAGAAAATGCCGGTACAAAATAGCATTACAGATTTGGAATGAATGTTTTTTTTATTGAATTGCATTTTATTCCTACCGGCATCAAGTTAATTAATATTTGGGTTGTTGTTCTTTTGGGGCTGCTTTACAGCTATTTTGTTGGCAAACAAATTTTAATTCTGGATGCCCACCGTAATCATTCACATACATCATGTAAAACTGATTGACGTTACTGGTTTTCACAGGAATTTCCAGTGATGATTTAGGCGCAACCATTAAACCTGGGAAAGTGGTTAACTTATCGCTATCTTCACCATTCAATTTATTAGAAAGCCCAATAATAGTGATGTAGTAAGGTGTCGGATTTTCGGCAATAAATTGATTACCTTGTTTTTTAAACACTAATTGGTCTTGCCAAATCATGCCTGGCTTTTCAGGAATAATCGCAGTTGGGCGGTAGAATAATTTAATGCGAGACTGCATTGCCATTTGCAACACGTTAGCTTGTTTGGGGGCGGGTGGAATTTCACGCACGTTTAAATAAAACAACGATTCTCTATCTTGTGGTAAAAGCCCAATTTCTGCTGTTTTGGTAATTCTGACAACCCCTTTTTGGTCACCATCAAGACGCTGTAAAGGTGGCAACGCAACTAAAGGAGAAGCAATTTTTTGTCCGTGTTCATTTTCAACCCATGATTGCGCTAAAAAAGGGATATCAGGGCTAGTATTTTTTAAATTTACGCTAGCTGAGTTTTCGTTACCCATGAGTACAATGCGTGTTCTATCTAATGACACGCCTGCTTGAGTTGTACTCACTATGCTGAGTGCAATTAAAGAGCCACAAAAAAGCGTTTTGATTGTGTTGAATGATTTCATACAATTATCTCTAGTAATTCATTTTGTTCATTAAAATCCCTGACATAATAGCAATTCACGTTTGAGTGGATCGTTAATTGCTGCGGGAATTGTAATCGTGCACTGGGTTTTCCCCCCCCAGATCACGTTTAATGATTCATTAAGGTTAACACCGGCGATATAAACTAAGCCATCTTCCATCACCATTCCCATATTTTCACCGTTTTTATTGGTGATTTCGGCACCAAATGGCGGGTGTTTTTGATCGACAGTTTGCAAGATAGCCATTAGGCGCTCACCTTGGCGAACAGGGAATTTATAGTAGCCAATCGCGCCTTCAGTTAATGTTGCTGAAGTAATAGCTTTGTGTGTTTCAATATCTGAATCCATTTTATCAACATCAATACGAGCATCAACATTGTTATAACTCGTTAAGTCAGTTAATACTCCAATACCAAATAGGTTTGTCGTAGTGCTTTGATTATTAAATGGCACACCAGCAACACCCTCTGTATCAACCATCATGCGAGCAGTACTCGATGTCATGCTACTACTGTGTAATGCGGCACCTTGGCGTGTCGCCGTAAATCCACCTTTAATTGTTGCACCGAGTGCAACATAATTATCTTGTTGATAGCTTGCATTGGCATTAATTTCTGCATATTGCGAACGGTGTTGATAATAACCATCAGTATTCGCTTTATTATCTGAGCTTAAACCCGCACGGACACGCCATAGATTATTATAATTGCTATTATCGGAATAAGAGGCCATTTGGCTTATTTTTCCGTTACTGTCTTGCAAGCTATAACCTATGCTTTTGCCGCTTCCTAATGGAATTGAAAGATTGAAAGAAATACTGTCATCAGTATTTCCTTTATGCTGAGTACGAAATGCAGATAAGTTAGTATTAATCTGCTCTATACCCATAATAGAGAAATTGCGGCTTACCGAAACACCATATTGCTCTTGTGTATTTTTATCCCAATAGTTTTGGTGTCGGTAAGAGAGATAAAGTGTTGTCGACTTTTCAATATCATCTGCCCAAAAAGTTTTTGTTACCTGTAATGGTATACATCTCTTTTTCATAACCGTTATTATTAATGTCGTTGTAACGTTCATCTATATATTGAGAGAAAGAGCGGAATGTTTTCTCTGAAAAACGGTAACCTGCAAATGTGATCGTACTATGATATTCATCGAATGTTTTAGCGTAGTTTAGTTTAAATGACATTCCGTTGATATTTTCATTACGATAGGTTTTGCTATAAGACTGAGTAATATCACCTGAAAGCGTACCTAAACGTCCCATATCGTGACCTAAACCTAATGACCACGCATTGTAATCTTTAGCCGTTAACAAAACACCACCGTACAGTGACCATGTGTTGTTCATACCCCATGAAAAATCACCTTGGTAAAAAATAGGGCCTTGCATTTTATGATTGTTGAGTGATGACTGACCCATTGATGTGTTATAACGCACTGAGCCTGGACGAGTCATATAAGGCAGATTAGCTGTTTGTACTTGAAATTCGTTGACTTTACCGTTTTGCTCTTCGACTCTGACATTGAGTTGACCTTGAACGGTATCTTGTAAATGTTTAATAACAAAAGGACCAGCAGGTACTGTAGTTTCATAAACTAAGCGACCATTTTGCGTTACAGTTACTTTAGCATTAGTGTTTGCAATACCATGAATTTCAGGTGCATATCCTTGCAAAGAAGGAGGCAACATTCTTTCATCACTTTGTATATTGGCACCAGTAAAACGAAAGCTATCAAAAACTTGAGAGTTTAAATAAGTTTCACCAAGTGTTAATTTTGCGGCTTGGTTAGGTAGTGGTTTATAGGCGTAAATCTGATTCCAATCAAAGCGATTATTGATGAATATTCAGATGAATAGTTTCCTTGATATTCAGCACGTAATCGCCATTCACCTAAGTTAATCCCAGCTTGTCCATATCCTGTCAATGTGTTGTTATTATTACCTTTATTTGGGCGAGTCGATGTACCCGTTAAGGTATAGTCAACTAATAACCCAGATATACCCGGATCCCACAATTCAGGTGGTGTCCAATCCATATCTTCATATTTCATTAATGAACGAGGTATAACAATCCCAGCTTGTCCATATCCTGTCAATGTGTTGTTATTATTACCTTTATTTGGGCGAGTCGATGTACCCGTTAAGGTATAGTCAACTAATAACCCAGA
>NZ_MIIZ01000866.1:0-2389 GCF_001743005.1 Shigella sp. FC1967
CCAACACCTGGCTCTTTATGTGCAATACCCGTGTTAATCAGTGGAGTGATCCCGGTTTCAACAACACGACGAGCATCTAAACCTAAGCATGCACCTTGGAAATCCCAAGTCGGTATTTGCAACATCATGTTACGAGCAAGATAGATCTCAGCCATTTCTTCAGTCACTTCACGAGCCGCATCCATACCACCAGATGCACCGACAAAGCGAGTTACACCAGGAGCCGCAACCATTGCAGCACCACCAATACCGAAGGTTTCAGTAATTGCACTGTCACCGATATCTGGGTTTGCATCTGCTTGGCTAAAACCAGAGAAGAACAGACCTTGTGGTGTATTTACCGGAGCGGTAAACCATTGGTCACCCATTCCGCTGATTTTGATACCAAAGTTGCTACCATTACGTGTCATCACAGTGACGATAGTCCCTTGCTTGATTTGAGCACCCGCATCCATCGCCGCTTTACAGTACGCCATTGCTAAGTTCAGGAAGAATTGGTCTGTAATGCTCAGGAATTTAGTCACTTTTGTGATTTCAGCTTCTTCAAAATCTAAAGTGCCTAATACTGGTGCAAGCTGACGCAGTAACAGTGCAGATGCAGCAATGTTACGTTGGTGGAATTCATCACCCATCGTAATTGCTTGCCCCATAATTGCCGTCAAATCGATACCGTTTTCAAAGGTTGCAATGGCCGCTTTTAATACTGGCGCTAAGCTATTTTTCATCCAATGTAAACGCTCTTGCACATCAGGACCGTAAGCACCAAAACGCATTACTTTACCGATACCTTCGTTCATGTTGCAGTAAGCGTAGTTACCATGGATGTGGTTTTTGATAACCAGCATTGGCATATGCGCAGAAGTGATCCCTCCCATTGGACCTACTGCATTTACGTTATGGCAAGGAATAAACTCAATTTCCCCCGCTTCTAACATCGTTAATGCTTGTTCTTCCGTTTCTGCCCAGCCTTCAAATAAAGAAGCTCCGATACAGGCACCACGAACAGGGCCACTCATTTCCTCCCAAGTTACTGGTGGGCCAGCGTGAAGTAATTTTTTACCTGTCTCTAAAGTAGGAACAACTTCTTTTGCTAAGCTAACATCACACCAGTGAGGACGGGCTTCACGGATACGTTCGATAACTGCTTCATTCGCTTGTTCGATAGTTGAGTACATATCTGCAATTCCTTATTTCAATTTCTTTAATATTTCAGCCAGTTTTTTATTACCACCTGCGACGGGTGCCCACTGATAATGAACAACAGGGGTACCACTTGATTGCAGATCGTCCGCAAAGCTACGTAATCCTGCATTGATCACAGAGATCCCGTTAAGCAGTGGCGATACTTCGGCATGTGCTTCTGCTGGATGTGGCTGGATTAATTCTTTTGCTAATAAAACGGCTTCTGGCAACGTATCCATCACAATAATGCCCGCTTCTTTTAGCTGTTTTTGCTGTTCGCTGCGGTTTTGTGGATCGTCTTCAGTCCCCGTGATAGTTGCGATAGTGATCAGTGGATTTGCTTCGCCACGTTTCTCATTCAGTTTTTTGATTTCCTGAATTAACGCGCCGGCTGGATCTTGAGTTGCGCCATAGCCAATAACAAAATCAACCAGTAGCACGCCAGCTTCTGTTTTATTGCTTAGCTCACTGATAAATTTGTTACGTGTAGAGGGATCAATCATTGGGTGTGGTTTACCCTGTGTATAGAAATCATCACCCATATCGATAATTTTGTGGCCATCAGCATCTAGCATTGTGCCTTGTTTATGTTCGTTATCGACTTCAACATTGAGTTTTTCAGATAACAACATGGCGCACTCTGCTGCTAACGTCCCCCCCGCATAAAGACCAATGATTTTCTTACCTGCTACTTTTGGCAGTTCTGCAGCAATGTCTTCAACACGAGCTAACTCAGCCGCAATGCGTGCGGTTTCATCTAAAGTGCGAGTGAAATAGATATTGTCGTCTTGAAATTTCTCAGGAGTTGTACCTAAGAATTGAGCCACAATCGGTTTATTATGGCGTTTCATTTCAGCAATAATTTTTTGACGAACAGCGGGTGCTGGTGGCTTAGAAACAAAAGCGATAACCCGAGTATTAGGATCAGCAGCCAACATATTGATAGCAGTGACCGCACTGATCCCACCTATTTGCTCTGTTAAGTCACGACCGCCTAAGCCAATTGAATGAGAAATACCTTGGCGCTGTAAAACGATTTGAGAGGTAATTTCTTGAATACCTGTCCCTGATGCGCCAACAATACCAATTGAACCTTTCGGTGCAATGTTAGCGAAAGCAAGAGGAGCACCTGCAATATTTGCTGTACCACAGTCAGGTCCCATAACAATCAAACCTTTTGCCGCTGCTTTTTCTTTTAATGCTTTTT
>NZ_MIIZ01000867.1:0-2385 GCF_001743005.1 Shigella sp. FC1967
TGATAATTGTTTAGATTTACTTACGTAACCGAACATTAGTGATCGTATGATTTTGACCTTTGGTTAGTATTAGACTTGCTCTTTCTTTTGTTGGCAAAATGTTCTGTTTCAAATTCAAACCATTAATTTCTTGCCAAATAGAAGACGCTATTTCAATAGATTCTTCTCTGCTTAATTTAGAGTAATTATTAAAAATACGATTCAGGATCCGTAAATGCACCTTCTCTAAATTTTAAAAAGCGACTGATATACCAGTGTCTTAGCAATGCTTCTTCAGCATCAACATAAATGGAAAAATCGACATAATCTGATACGAAAACATTATGTGGATCATGAGGATAATCCTGATTGCTCTGTAATACATTCAATCCTTCAAGGATTAAAATATCAGGTTGTTCTATAACCTGTTTTTTGTCTGGAATGATGTCATACACTAAATGAGAATAGACAGGGGCAGTGACTTGTTTTTTACCCGATTTTATATCAGAAACGAAAGAGACAAGACTATGCATATCATAGGATTCAGGAAATCCTTTTTTTTTTCATTATCCCGCGTTTCTTTAATTCTGCATTAGGTAAAAGAAAACCATCAGTAGTAATTAAATCAACTTTACGATGTTCTGGCCAACGGGTTAAAAGTGCTTGCAACAAACGGGCTGTGGTACTTTTACCGACAGCAACACTACCCGCTATACCAATAATATAGGGGATTTTGGCGCTTCTTGTTCCAAGAAACTGCTCTAAGACCGCTTGACGACGCAAGTTAGAACTTATGTAAAAATTGAGTAATCTTGAAAGAGGAAGATAAATCTCAATTACATCATCAATAGAAATTTCTTCGTTAATCCCTTTTAAATCAGTAATTTCTTTTTCGGTTAGCGTTAAAGGAACGGAATCTCTTAACGTTGCCCAGTGCTTTCTGTCAAACTCTAAATAAGGGGTTATAAAGCGTTCTTTGTTATTCATAAGCCAACATCTGCCTAATATTCGCAGGTTGGACAGGCTGTTTAAAACACCCGTATCCGATAAAAAATAAACAGCATCATAACGAGTGATGTCTCTTAGGCGTAGTATATTTTTTAAATTTTTTCTACTTTTTTTGACACGAACTGAATAAATCTATAAAAAAAAGTACAAAAAACACTCATGAAAAATAATTTTTTAGCGTAAACTAAGAAAATTATAATTAATTTTTTTCTAAAATTTATTGATGGTTAATAAATTTGGGACTGAATAGCTAAATTAGCTTGCTAATCTATCATGAATTTTTGTTGGCATTTTGGTCGTTTTTTTCCTAAAAAATCAACAATCCAATCAAAAATGAACAAAATCTAAGCAAAAGAACAAATATCGCAATTTTTTTGTTGCATCATGATGAAAGTCCTCCTAGAATGCGCACCACTTAGCCGGCATAGCTCAGTTGGTAGAGCAACTGACTTGTAATCAGTAGGTCCCGAGTTCGACTCTTGTGCCGGCACCATTAAAAATTAGGTTTGGTGGGATACCCAAGCGGCCAAAGGGAGCAGACTGTAAATCTGCCGTCACAGACTTCGAAGGTTCGAATCCTTCTCCCACCACCATTAATTCCTAACTTAAGTGTTTTAAATTAGTAAACACTTGAGTAGAATACAAAGCTGATTTTAAGTCAGGTAGCCGAGTTCTGCGGGCATCGTATAATGGCTATTACCTCAGCCTTCCAAGCTGATGATGCGGGTTCGATTCCCGCTGCCCGCTCCAGATGTGCTGATATAGCTCAGTTGGTAGAGCGCACCCTTGGTAAGGGTGAGGTCGCAGTTCGAATCTGCCTATCAGCACCACTCCTTCATGTTCTTGCCTCCCTGATTAAAATCTTAACAAGCACTAGCAAATCGCTAATTTACTTACTGCTTGGTTGATGTGGTGTAACCACCGATTCCGTGTCTTAGAGGGACAATTTAAATGTCTAAAGAAAAATTTGAACGTTCAAAACCGCACGTTAACGTTGGTACTATCGGCCACGTTGACCACGGTAAAACAACTCTGACTGCTGCAATCACTACAGTTTTAGCTAAAACTTACGGTGGTGCTGCTCGTGCATTCGATCAAATCGATAATGCGCCAGAAGAAAAAGCGCGTGGTATCACCATTTCTACTTCGCACGTAGAATACGATACTCCAACTCGCCACTACGCACACGTAGACTGCCCAGGTCACGCCGACTATGTTAAAAACATGATCACGGGTGCTGCGCAAATGGACGGCGCTATTCTGGTAGTAGCAGCAACTGATGGTCCAATGCCACAAACACGTGAGCACATCCTGTTAGGTCGTCAGGTTGGTGTTCCTTACATCATCGTATTCCTGAACAAATGTGACATGGTAGATGATGAAGAACTGTTAGAATTA
>NZ_MIIZ01000868.1:0-2382 GCF_001743005.1 Shigella sp. FC1967
GTGAAATTCTATTAACGAATACTACAACCATAGATTCTTTATTTGGCTTGGGTGAACAATGGATTCTTTCACTAAAAACAAATACTGATTTCACTCGCAAAACAACAGGTGAAATTCTATTAACGAATACTACAACCATAGATTCTTTATTTGGCTTGGGTGAACAATGGATTCTTTCACTAAAAACAAATACTGATTTCACTCGCACTCACTATTCTCGTGCTTATACTGCAAGTGTGAATATTCCTTATGGTTATTGGTTTTATCAGTATCAAGTATCGCATAGCCAATCCTCTTATCCTTTTCAAAGCCATAATGCTCAATATCGTTATAAAAAACAAAAAATAGTGATCAACACTTTTGATATTAGTCGTTTTAGCCTATCGTGATAATAAGCAACGAATAATATTAAAGAGTTCCCTGAAACATAAAAAAAGCAAGGACACAATTAGCACAACAAAAACTATTAATAACGAGCCCTACATTAACTTCTTTGTCATTTAGCCCTGAATATAATTTAAGTATACATAATGGATATTTAATCATTAATCCAGTTGCGAGCTCGGGATTTCTCTTTTTGGTGCAACACCGGATTATATTGCTGAAAACTCACCTCGTAGTCATTATCGAAAACTAAGCATAAATTTAAGCTATCAACATTTATTTCGTTAACAAATTTGTCTATATTACGTCATTTTATGGGCAATATACGCCAGATAATCTTTATAGTATAGAAAGAGTTGCAATTGATGGAATAAAGGCAACTCGTGGATATAAAGAAACAAAACTGAATGCGAATAGCGGATTTTATTGGCGTAATGAAATAAACACACCACAAATAAAATGTTTTTTAGGTAATGTTAATTTTATTTTTGCACTTGATTATGGCGTTGCTCATTCAGATAAATATGAAACAAAGAAAAATAAAATAATAGGAAGCGCAATAGGTGCTTCTTTTGATCACTCTATTTTTTCCTCTCAGATATTAATTAATAAGCCTATGTTTTATCCCACATCATTAAAACCTGATCATTGGTCTTTTATTTTGGTCTGTTTCTTTTGTTATTTAAGGTTTGGAGGTTTTATATTGCACGAAAAGGATATTTTCTCGAAAATCGCGATTAATTAGCTATAGCATTATTTATTTAACTGCTATTTACCCATTACATCCTGCTTGGAGTTCTGTAATTACTCCCGTCGATAAAAACGATAAAAAATAAGTCAGCAAAATACCGTTCCTATTATTAATATTGCAACACCTAATAATGTTGGTATTTCTCATAATCAATTTCACTCATTTAATGTCGGAAAACAAGGTGCTGTACTTAATAATGCAACAACACCTGTTAATACTCAATTAGCCAAACAAGTGAATGCTAATCCCCATTTAAAAGGTAATTCAGCGCATTTAATTATTAATGAAGTAGTAGGAAATGGATATTCACAGTTATTAGGAAAATTAGAAGTTGCAGGTGAACAGGCGAAAGTGGTTATTGCCAATCCGAATGGTATTACCTGTGATGGTTGTTCATTTATTAATACCCCAGCAATTACGCTTACGACAGGAAAACCTCAATTTAGCCCTCAAGGTGCTTATTCGGCAATAGAAGTGAAAAAAGGCAGTGTTGTTATTGGAAAACAAGGCATGGATCTCCAAGCTCAGAATTATGCCGACATTATTAGCCGCAGTATTGAGTTAAATGGAAAAATAAACGCAAAAAACCTTTCTTTAATGCAAGGTAATAACCGTATTGATTTTGAAAAAGGAGCGGTAAATAGCCTTACTGGAGAAGACATAAAGCCAACAATCTCGATTGATACTAAAGCGCTGGGAGGAATGTATGCCAATCAAATACGCCTAGTCAGCACAGAAAAGGGTGTTGGTGTTAATTTAAGTGATATTCATACAAATCAACACAGTGTGAATTTAACGGTTGATGGAAAAAATTACCTTTAATGGCAATATTCAATCAGAGCAAGATATTAATGTTAGCAGTAAAGAACTACAGGTTAATCATAATACTAAGTTAAAAGCAAAAAAGAGATATTACGTTAGCCACTAATACGCTAACTAATCATAGTGAAATTATCTCAGAAAAAGATATACGTTTATTTGCAGATAAACTCACTAATAAAGGCGAAAAGGCACTTGTTCAAGCAAAAGATAACTTATGGATACAAAAAAAATGCACAGGGTGATCCTAGTACTTTAATTGAAAATCAATCCGCCACGATAAAAACAGAAAAAGGGTGATTTGATTAATTAGAACAAAGAAATTGGTTAATACATCTTTAAGTGATTTACCCATTATTTCAAGTATTGAAGCAAACTCTACCGCTAAAAGAAGTTTTGTCGCATCAATATTGGGGAAATAGTCAAGG
>NZ_MIIZ01000869.1:0-2376 GCF_001743005.1 Shigella sp. FC1967
CCCATAAGAAATGATAAGAATAATAAGAATAAGAAAGAGAAATGCATCACTTTTATTGTGAAAATAATTATGATCTCGTGATAATGCTTAATCTTTCTTATGTCAATCTAACATCCATTCTTAATAATAGACAATATCATTTGTGATTCTTTTCTTCTTTTAATATGAATACGGCTTTAATTCTAGCGCTTTAGTTTTCTTTTTAAAGGTAGATAATATCGAGCAATAATTCATTAATATCTGCATTGAGATTATTAATAAAGGCGGGATAAATTGACTGTTTTCCATTAAAACAGGGCTATTTGCGTATGAGTTGATATAACCGTTGTGTTAATGGTGTCTTCAGGTTGAGTTGTTATTACAGAGCCTTTGTGAGCAATAAATTATACATAAATCGGCAGACGAAAAGATCAACTGACGTAATAAAATGTGGATTATTTGTTAATCAATTTGTTTGATTTAGCTTGTTTATTTGCAGTTTGAATGTGTCATAAATCCATTTTTAACAAATAGGTTATAGAGCATTAATAGTGAAAAATTTTATATTTCTGTTGAAAAATAAAATAAATAACTAACCTGTTAAGCTTCTATTTTACTTGGGGTGTTAAAATAATCTATAAAAAACAGAGTGATAATTAATGACCCTCTTTGTATAAGCAGGTTAAATAGTGTGGGTTTTTAAGAAAAAAAATAGATGAATGGGTTTACAAATGCTTTACTAATAGTTTACAAATGAAATAAGATATCGTTATTATTTTAATGTTAATAATTCATTGAGTAAAAGGAACGTGTAAAATGGCGATATCTAGAAGAAAATTTATCATTGGTGGGACCGTAGTGGCTGCTGCCGCTGGCGTGGGTATTCTAACACCAATGCTAACTCGCGAAGGGCGCTTTGTCCCAGGTACGCCAAGACATGGTTTTGTTGAAGGCACGGAAGGTGCTTTACCAAAACAGGCTGACGTTGTTGTTATTGGTGCTGGTATTCTTGGTATTATGACAGCCATTAACCTTGTAGAGCGAGGTTTATCTGTTGTGATTGTTGAGAAAGGTAATATTGCGGGTGAGCAATCTTCAAGATTCTACGGCCAAGCAATTAGCTATAAAATGCCAGATGAAACATTCTTATTACACCATTTAGGTAAATATCGCTGGCGTGAAATGAATGCGAAAGTAGGTATTGATACTACTTATCGTACTCAAGGCCGTGTAGAAGTTCCTCTTGATGAAGAAGATTTAGTAAATGTAAGAAAATGGATTGACGAGAGAAGTAAGAATGTTGGCTCCGATATTCCATTTAAAACCAGAATTATTGAAGGTGCTGAATTAAATCAACGTCTTCGCGGTGCGACAACGGATTGGAAAATTGCCGGTTTTGAAGAAGATTCGGGTAGCTTCGATCCAGAAGTTGCAACCTTCGTTATGGCTGAATACGCTAAAAAAATCGGCGTTAGAATTTACACACAATGTGCGGCTCGTGGCTTAGAAACACAAGCTGGTGTGATTTCTGATGTTGTCACTGAAAAAGGTGCAATCAAAACATCTCAAGTTGTTGTTGCTGGTGGTGTTTGGTCGCGCTTATTTATGCAAAACCTCAATGTTGATGTTCCAACATTACCTGCATATCAGTCTCAACAGCTAATCAGTGGTTCACCAACGGCACCAGGTGGCAACGTCGCTTTACCGGGCGGTATTTTCTTCCGTGAACAAGCTGATGGTACTTATGCAACATCTCCTCGTGTCATTGTGGCACCAGTGGTGAAAGAATCCTTCACTTATGGTTATAAATATCTACCATTATTAGCACTACCTGATTTCCCTGTGCATATTTCTTTAAATGAACAATTAATCAATTCATTTATGCAATCAACACATTGGAACTTAGATGAAGTTTCTCCGTTTGAACAATTTAGAAATATGACAGCATTGCCTGATTTACCTGAGTTAAATGCTTCATTAGAAAAATTAAAAGCAGAATTCCCTGCCTTTAAAGAATCGAAATTAATTGATCAGTGGAGCGGTGCGATGGCTATTGCACCAGATGAAAACCCAATTATCTCAGAAGTTAAAGAGTATCCGGGTTTAGTGATTAATACGGCAACGGGTTGGGGGATGACAGAAAGCCCTGTATCAGCAGAATTAACGGCTGATTTATTACTTGGCAAAAAACCTGTTCTAGATCCAAAACCGTTTAGTCTGTATAGGTTCTAATCCATTTTGTTTAGAAAGCCCTCAATTCGAGGGCTTTTTTGTATATTTTTTATCATGACTGAATTTATTATCTCAGAAGTTAAAGAGTATCCGGGTTTAGTGATTAATACGGCAACGGGTTGGGGGATGACAGAAAGCCCTGTATCAGCAGAATTAACGGCTGAT
>NZ_MIIZ01000870.1:0-2374 GCF_001743005.1 Shigella sp. FC1967
TTTACCTTGATCCACACCTTTAAAGTTAAAGCGACCAACATAGGCACGGCTTGGAATTTCAAAGTTACCAATGCGCATAATGTCTTGGCCACCTGAAACTTCTTCCCAAACCGTTTTACTGTCGTCCATACTATCGCGGAACTGATCAACCGATGCCAGCTTAACAGTATCACCCAGTGTTAAAGTGCCTGAATCGGGTTGTTCTTGACCTGAGATCATACGGAATAGTGTTGATTTACCGGCACCGTTGGGACCGATAATACCGACAATCGCCCCTTTGGGGATCGAGAAGCTTAAATCATCAATCAGAACACGATCACCATAAGACTTTGTTAGATTATTAATTTCTAATACTTTATCCCCTAAACGTGGTCCAGGTGGAATAAAGAGTTCACTGGTTTCATTACGTTTTTGATAATCAACGCTGTTAAGTTCTTCAAAGCGAGCAAGGCGAGCCTTGCCTTTTGCTTGACGACCTTTAGGATTTTGGCGGATCCACTCAAGTTCTTTCTGAATAGATTTATGGCGAGCCGCTTCAGTTGCTGCTTCTTGTTCAAGACGCGCATCTTTTTGCTCTAACCAAGAAGAGTAGTTACCTTCCCATGGAATACCTTCACCACGGTCAAGTTCTAAGATCCAACCCGCTACGTTATCAAGGAAATAACGGTCGTGCGTGATTGCTACGACGGTACCTTCATAATCGTGTAGGAAGCGTTCTAACCAAGCCACTGATTCGGCGTCTAAGTGGTTAGTCGGTTCATCTAATAACAGCATATCTGGTTTTTCTAACAGAAGACGACAGATAGCAACACGGCGGCGTTCACCCCCTGAAAGTTTCTCAATCTTAGCGTCCCATTCTGGTAAACGCAGCGCCTCTGCTGCACGCTCTAATTGGTTTTCAAGGTTATGACCATCATGAGATTGGATAATCGCTTCTAACTGACCTTGTTCTTTTGCTAATTTATCGAAATCAGCATCAGGATCGGCATAAGCCGCATAAACTTCATCAAGGCGATTTAATGCATTTTTCAGTTCACTGACGGCTTCTTCAACGGCTTCACGTACAGTATGTTCAGGGTTTAATTTAGGTTCTTGTGGTAAGTAACCAATTTTAATACCTGGCTGTGGACGTGCTTCACCTTCGATATCAGTATCAATACCTGCCATGATGCGTAGTAATGTCGATTTACCGGCACCATTAAGACCAAGCACACCAATTTTCGCGCCCGGGAAGAAGCTGAGTGAAATGTTTTTAAGGATATGTCGCTTAGGCGGGACAATTTTCCCGACACGCAACATACTATAAACGTATTGAGCCACTATAATTACCCTTTGATTATAAAAGAGATTTTATCTTAGGTGCCACTTTTTTGCGCTAAAAACAAATTTTTTTGTGATTAAGTCGCGTGTTTATGGCACCAAAATGAACAATAGCAAAGTCAATGTCAGTATTTGCCAAAGACCCGAAAATGATGAAAGTCGCCAGTATACCCGATTTATAAAAGAAAACCTTAGTCAAAAGCGAGGTTTTTATCTACCTTTCGCACTTCCTCTAAAAGTAATGAAAATTTCGCTTAAAGAGGGGAACTTACATTGTTAATGATTATCATATTAGCTAATGTATTCACTCTTTGGTGGTTCTATTTGAAGTGGGAGAAATTACGTGGTAAAGCAAACATGGTCATTAGCAATAGCAATAGGAACATTGTGTTTTTTCTACATGGACACAAGCAGATTCATTAAGTGAACAACGTGTTCGTTATCAAGAAATTAAAGCTGCATGGGATCTTAAAAAAAACAGATGAAGTAGAAAAATTACTGCCTACATTGCAAAGCTACCCACTTTATCCCTATTTGGAATACCGTCAAATTACGGACAACCTTGATGTGATTGCACCTGCTGTGGTCACTGAATTTGTTGCTAAATATCCTACATTACCGCCAGCAAAAGCACTGCCTTCATTATTTGTGAATGAATTGGCAAAACGTCAAGAGTGGAAAAACTTACTGACGTTTAGTCCAAATCCGCCGAATCCTAAAGCCGCAAGATGTAATTACTATTATGCAAAATGGGCAACCGGTGATATTCAAACCGCATGGGTAGGTGCTAAAGAAGCATGGCTAAATGGCACTTCAATGCCATCAAGTTGCGATCCTCTTTTTGATGAATGGCAAAAGGCGAATCAATTAACACCAGAATTAGTATTAGAGCGAATTAATTTAGCGATAAAAAAAGGCAATACGGGGCTGGCTGCTTATTTGGCTCGACGTCTTCCTCAAAATTATCAAACTATCAGTGATGCTTTGGTTGAATTACAAGACTATCCAAGCTTAGTAGGACGCTATGCAACCGCGCTGTCACCGACAGATTTTT
>NZ_MIIZ01000871.1:0-2361 GCF_001743005.1 Shigella sp. FC1967
CCCCAAGAAATTTGGCGCTTGCCTAACCCTATTCCTGAAAAGACGTTGAATGCGCCTCCCGGTTTTCCAGAAGAACGGCAGAATGGTTGGGTAGAAACCTTTCCATTGGAAGAAGACGATTTTAATGATTTTATTATTGTCGACCCTTGGGGGGGAAGTGCCTGCTATTTATGTCTATTTTCAAAAAAAGGATCGTGAATTTTTTTAGAAGTCGATTATTACGGAAAATTGAAAAAAACTCTCTAAAGGGGGGGATCTATGAAGTTGACCATATTCCGTCAAAAAGCCGCAGTCGAAATTTATTTAACAAATTTAGATGAAACAATGACTGAAACCCAATTAGATATAGCATTAGATAATGTAGCATCCGTTGCTATCCCTAAATCGGTACACCAAAAATGCAGTGAAACCTACGGTGGCAGAAATAATAGTTGGGTTGAATTAGACGATGATACAAAACTGCGTCGAAAAGAGTATGACGGTCAGGATTTAAAAAAAAGCGGTTGAACGAAATTGGGAAATAGAGCGACGATGTTTAAAAGCGGAATATAATACTCCTGATGAAGAATTAGATAAGGTTTTAGCTGAACTACACCGATTAAATAGAGCGAAAGGATTATACCAATGAGTGTAAATATTGAAGCCTTAGTACGGCGATTAGGGGATACTTATGATGAACTTTATAACGACGGGTTAATTCCTTATAAAACTAAACCGCAAGGCAATTCGGGTGATATCACTTTAAAGTTACGGATGAGCAAAGAATATGTTTTTTTATCATTTAAAAACCCATTAAAAACGCTCTCTCAAATTACACTGACATTAATCCCAAATAATATTAAAAATGGTTGGGTATTCCCCAATAAAATCCCGTTTGGGTTAGAACAAGTCATGACTGACCAATGGCTTTATCAGCATATAGGGAATCCGATTAGGAGAGGGCCTGAAAAGGTTCTTTTAGGGACTCCCTATGGTAAGACTGAAGTGTTTACCTTAAAATATATGACCAATTCAAATCAAAAAGTCGTTTTAATAGCGAGTTTTCATCCTACCATGAAAAATTTTGTTCAAGAAATAACGTTTGAGCTATTAGAAAAGTTAGAAGCACGTTGGAAATCTACCCCCTTCAAATAATCCCTTTTATGTTAAACGGGCGAGTTAGTTCGCGAAAACCGCCCGTTCATCCCCATCAAAGCCCCTCAAAACGATTTTAAGACACGATCACCCTATAAAACACCCAAAGTTTAGAACGGTTTTGCGAGCTTCTGAGTGCGTTTTTAACATCATGCAAACTGACAAGTAAAACGATGCGAAATCGCTGAAAGTCACAAACTTGTTTTATGGCAAGAAGCGATTTGACCAACCGAGTAAAACGAGGGCGGTAGTGTTTTTAATGATGAACGGAAATCTGAAAAATCGAGGTTAATTTCATTTTTGCTTTAACAGCCAACTGCAAGTTCAGGGGAGATAGAATCAAATGTGGCTACATTTGGGATCACTATCCCTATCCTGCATGATTAGAAATAGCTCGTAGAGATTGAAAAAGGGTATTAGGGAATTTATTCCCTAAGCACGCGATTTGTATACGTCGCCGTCGTGCCTGTAAATTACCCAACATAAATTTGCCATTTAAAACTAGCACTACCGAAGCACCTAATTAGCACATGATTAGTACGACAGCGGGGAGGGCTTCCAGAATTAGCACTTATTTAGCACTAAATTAGTACACGATTAGCACTTATTAGCTTCGGGAGTATGGCGACTCAACGAGCGTTAGATGATATGACGCTTCCTCGATGGAAAATAAATTTTCATCTTGCGGCGAGCATTGCGGATTGAAATACAGAAGGATTTTTTTGTGATACTCCAGAAGGCACAGAGCCGAAATGATTGTGACATCACTTCGGCTCTGCTAATCTAAATCGGTGCATAGTTGCTAACGATTCGACCTTAACAATCCAATCTTAGCAACGGGAAGCTAGCTTGTCACTACTTCCTTAAAACCATTCAAAGACACTAACTCAAATGCACCACTTGATTGACTCGGACTTAGCCCGGTCTCCGAAAGGATAAACAGGCAAATTGTGGTAGTAAAACGTACCGGAAAACGAAATTCCGGCTCTGCCTCCGAATCACGCTGCGGTATCGAAAGATTACAGTGCGTACCTGATAAGAGCACCAATCAACGGACTAGGGATTTCTTGGATTGCACCGTCGAAAGAAGCCCAACCTAACCAGAAGAACCAAACTTAGATGACTGCTCCCCGCCGTAAACGGCGAGGCTTCCCACTTCTCAGACCGCAACCCTCTGTACGACGGATTTACGCGGGTCTCCATGGGCTGAAACGACGAGTCCCGCCG
>NZ_MIIZ01000872.1:0-2339 GCF_001743005.1 Shigella sp. FC1967
TCACTTGAGCATCATTGTATTGCTGTTGTCTGGTTGTTCTCAAGGCCATTCTCCTTTTATTACTATGTTGGGTGCCTATTTCCCATATTGGATGTTATGTACTGTTATCGGCTTATTAGGAACTTTGATTATACGCGTATTACTTATCTATTTGGGTATTGATGATAAATTACCGCTCCCTTTGATTTTTTATTTTGCGATATTGTTATCAATTTTCTTTAACTATCTCTTTTATTTTTATTTTTTCTTTATTAAATTATGGATAAAAAAAATCAAAAAAAAAGTTAGCGATTTATAATCACTGTGATTGTTTTTTACGATCACACTTATCTTATTGTGGAAAAATATTCAGTTATCAGCACTAAATCCACTCAGTGAAGATGCAATCATTGATGCTAACAAAATTAACATATCTGCAACTGTACCTGGACGAATTAACGCTATATATGTCAAAGAAAATAGTAAAGTCAATAAAGGGGATTTACTGTTTACAATTGATCCCACCATGTATGCATTAAGAGTTCAGCAAGCGAAAGAGCAACTCATGATTGCTGAAGCAACATTAAGTAATAAAACAACGTATTATTATTGCAGAAACCTCAAATTCAGAAGTGGCTGAAGAACAAATAAAAACGAGCCGAAGTCAATTTATTATTAGCAACGCAGTCACTCAATAGATTAGAGCCGTTATTAGCAAAAGGATTTGTCACTGCACAACAAGTTGATGATGCAAGAACATTAAAACATGATGCGGAAGTCACATTAAAACAAGCACAGAAACAAAACGTTGCCTCAGAAGCTTTAATTAATAATACCGATTCAGAAGTGGCATTAGTGAAATCCTTAAAAACCTCACTGGCAATGGCTGAATGGGAATTAAGTAATACAGAGGTAAAAGCCCCCAGTAATGGCTATGTTGCAGGATTAGTGTTGTCACCTGGTGAATTTATTATTTCTGGGCAATCTGTTTTTACTTTAATTGACACCGATACTTGGTATGCTTCAGCTTATTTTAAAGAAACAGATTTAAATAATATAAAAATAGGTAACTGTGTGGTTATCTACTCAATGATTGATAATAAACATCCTATTAAAGGTAAAGTCGAAGGAATTAGTCGAGGGATCATGTCAACTGACCTTATTAATATTCCTAGAGACTTGCCTTATGTACCTAAATCACTGAATTGGGTTAGAGTTCAACAACGCTTTCCTGTAAAAGTCACTATCACCAATCCACCAGAAAATCTTATGCGGGTTGGGGCGACAGCCACTGTCAATATAATAGCTAACGACGATGATTGTTAAACCTTCTCTCATACTGAAGCAAGTTAAAAAAGACTTGTTGCCTTTTGATTTTCGTTTAGCGACGACGTGGCGCATCGCACTGCTTTGCGCTTTAATGGCCGCCATTGCGATGATCTATGAAATTCCCGAATCTGCCATAAGTTGCTATCTAATTATTTATTTAATCAAAGCCGATGCAGTCCAAAATATATTATTATCTATCGGCGTTATTATCTTATGTTCTATTGTTGTGTGTGTTATTTTTTTACTTTTCAATCTCACAATACAAAATATTATTTTACGCTTCTTTTTTATGGCTTTATTTTCAGCCGTTTTTATGTATTTAGCATCAGCCAGTAGCCTTGGTGATATTGGTAATTTAGTTGCTTTAGTTATCGGCTTTTTGATGACGTTAATTGATGATATCCCCGTAGGGGATGTTGCAACAAGAGCACTCCTTTATGCGTTACTGATGGCGGTATCGCCAATGCTATTAGTGATTTTATTTAATTTTTTTGTTGGTATTAGTCCTCGAAAACTGCTGTTGAACAGAATCGCTACACGCTTCTCTACCGCGAGTGATTTCTTTTTAGGAAGAAAAGAAAGCCAACTTGAAATCAGTGAGTTACTGAGTACACAGACAGAATGTAAACGTTATTTAATGTTTATTAAAATATTTTATTTACGAGGAAGAGAAGATATTCACTGGTTAGAAAATATCATTGATAATTCTTACCAGATATTAATTATGTCATTAACTTTTGATAAAAACACGCCAACTTCTCTACGTTTTCTTCTTTCTAAAAGATGTTTAGATCTTGTCGATTGCTTCAAACATCAGCAAATAGACAAAATAAAAAAACAAGCAACAAACGCAAAATACAATAAGTAAAATTCACTTATTAAATACGTTTGATAAGATTTTATTTAATAAAAGAGAAACTAAACCTGTACAGAAAAAAACACCTTTTTTTGTCAGTGATGCGTTTACAAACCCTAATCATAAGTACTTTGCAATTAAAACTACGATAGCGGCAATTCTATGTTATATATTT
>NZ_MIIZ01000873.1:0-2314 GCF_001743005.1 Shigella sp. FC1967
GTTTTAGAAATTCGGTGCTATTTAAAGCATTACGATGCACTTCTCAGCGAAATCTCACCACCTATATAAGGTATAATTTTTCCATCTTGCTCTAAAAGCAAAGCGCCTTGATCATTGATTCCTTTGGCAATGCCAAAGATCTCTTTTTCACCAATAATAAGCTTCACTCTACGATCCATAAAGTTATCTAAACGTTTCCAACGTTCAATAAACACAGATAGCCCTTGTTTTTCAAATTGAACAAATGCGTCTCTTAATGCATTAGTAATTTCACAAGCAAGTTCATTTCTATCAATTCTAATGCCAACCTGCTCTAAATTAATCCATTGTTGGTTAATCGCTTCATTTTGATTTTTACTCATTGCTATATTGATACCAATACCTGTAACAATATGTGCAACATCACCTGTTTTTCCTGTTAGCTCAACAAGAATGCCTGAAAGCTTTTTATCATTTAAATAGAGATCGTTAGGCCATTTAACTTTAACGCCATCTGCGCCAAGTTTTTGCAATACTTCAGCCATAATAACACCAACCACCAAACTCAATCCTATTGCAGCAGCAGGGCCTTGATCGAGTTTCCAATACATACTCAAGTATAAATTTCGACCAAAAGGAGAAATCCATTGGCGCCCTCTTCTACCTCGACCAGCAGACTGGTATTCAGCAATGCAGACATCACCCGATTTTAGCTCACTAATACGTTGGATTAAGTATTGGTTTGTAGAATCTATAACAGGAATAACGCTAGCAGGTTCACCTTTGATGTTCTTGTTTACACTATCCACATTTAACAAATTCATCGGGGCATCTAGCTGATAGCCCTTTCCCGCGACAGTTTGAACATCAATACCCCAACTGCGTAATGTCTGAATATGTTTATTAATACCTGCACGAGTCATTCCTAAGCTATCGCCTAGTTGCTCCCCTGAATGGATATTTCCGTCCGCAAGGAGTTCAATTAATAATAAGGGTGTTGGTGTTTCTTTCATGAAATAGCGTCCACTGCATTGATTTCGCCATATTTACCCATAAAACGCACTTCTGGCTCTAATTGTACACCGAAGCGCTCGAAGACTTTTTGACGGATATATGCAGCTAAATTAACAATGTCTTTGCCTGTGGCTAGACCGTCTTTATTGATGAGAACAAGTGCTTGTTTCATATGAACAGCGGCACCACCAATCTGATGACCTTTAAGACCACATTGATCAATCAGCCAACCTGCGGCAAGTTTTACACCATCTTGTTGAACATATTGAGGGCAGAAAGGGTATTCTGCTTTTAAATGTTGTGCAATACGAATATCAACAATTGGATTCTTGAAAAAACTACCCGCATTACCTGTTATAGTAGGATTTGGTAGTTTGCTCGTTCTCATGGAACATACAGATACAAACACATCTTTTGGTGTTACCGTTTCTAATGATAATTTTGATAAATCACCGTACGTAAGAATAGGCGCCCATTTTTTACTAAGCTGTAAACCGACAGCAATAATAGCGAAGCCTTGCTGGTAATGATGTTTGAAAATACTATCACGATAACCAAACTGACATTCATTATTAGTTAATCGATGAACATGACCTGTGCTTAACTCAACAATATCAACATAAGCACAAACATCTTTTAATTCTTTACCATAAGCGCCAATATTTTGTATTGGTGCTGAACCTACATTTCCTGGGATCAGCGCTAAATTTTCCAGTCCATAGATGTTTTGTTCTAACAGATATTCAATTAGTGCATGCCAGTTTTCGCCTGCTCCTACATGAACAGACCAATATTGCTCATCTTCAGTAATTTCAATACCAGCAATACAGTTGCGAATGACTATACCATCAAAATCTTCGGTAAATAGTATGTTACTACCACCACCTAGAATAAGGGTTGGTAATTTCTGCTCATGGGCCTTTTGCCAATAAATACAAAGCTCATCTTTATTATTTGCAGTTTCTATTTGGTGAGCTTTTGCTCTCAAACCAAATGTATTAAATGCTTGCAATGAAACCGATTCTTTCATGAAAGTCTACCTCATTTAGCTGATAGCTTAGTTTAACAGCCAAGTATCACTGAGGATAGCAAAGTGATAAGTGATTAGTATGGAGATCTCACATCTGTATTTCAGAGATCTTAGAACGCAAAAAAGCCAACCCATTGGGTTGGCTTTCTCGTCTTATTTAATGCCTGGCAGTTCCCTACTCTCACATGGGGAGGCCCCACACTACCATCGGCGCTACAACGTTTCACTTCTGAGTTCGGCATGGGATCAGGTGGGACCGTTGCGCTATGGCCGCCAAGCAAATTCTGTTTT
>NZ_MIIZ01000874.1:0-2294 GCF_001743005.1 Shigella sp. FC1967
TGACTGAATCATTTTTGATCCAACCCAGCTATTTTTATATATGTAATGAAACTTAAAAAAATAAAATGTATCAAAATCATTATATAATTATATATATATCGCTTTAGCTTATCGTCAAATCTGTCGAATAATTTGACGAAATGACTGATTTGTTAATTAATAATCATTTTTATTTGAAAATTATTCTATTGAAAAATAAGGAATAGTTATATCAGAAATATATTGGCATGAACCGTGCTAGATCCCTTCTATTAATACTCTAATTATTACTCTTAATTAGAATGACTCGTTGCATTTATCGCCATATATAATGGCTATATAACAAAGATCAGGAGAATATGATGAACCGTTTCATCATTGCAGACCCTAAAAAATGTATTGGTTGCCATACTTGTGAAGTGGCTTGTGTCGTGTCACATCAGCAAGCAGACCAAGATAATTTAGCCATTGATCAAATTAGTGAGCAGAATTTCCAACCCCGCATTCATGTGATCAAAGGATTTTCAATCAGTACGGCAGTTGTTTGTCATCAATGTGAAGATGCCCCTTGTGCTAATGTGTGTCCGAATGGCGCTATCATTCATAACAAAGATTATTACTATGTCGATCAGGAAAAATGTATCGGTTGTAAAACCTGCGTATTAGCTTGCCCTTATGGCACTATGGAAGTGGTTTCTCGCCCAATTATGCGCAAATCAACTGCACTTAATGCGATTGAGGCATTTAAAGCGGAAGCAAACAAATGTGACTTATGCCACCACCGTGAAGCAGGCCCAGCATGTATTGAAGTCTGTCCAACTCATGCTTTAGTGTGTATTGATAGAGATGCACTTGAAGAGATGGTTAAAGAGCGTCGTCGTAAAGCCGCTTTTGAAACGGGTGCTGAATTGTTGTTCTAAGATCAATAATAGAGCAACTATGTGCTGATACTATAGTTGTTATTATTTATCTTGCTTCAATAAGGTATCGATATGCATGAAATTACGCTTTGCCAGAGCGCATTTGAGATCATAGATTCTCAAGCTAAATTAAATAATGCAAAAAAAGTAAAAAGCGTATGGATGGAAATTGGCGCATTATCTTGTGTTGAAGTCAGTGCACTTGAATTTTGCTTTGATATTGTTTGCAGAGACACCCTTGCTCAAGGCTGTGAATTGCATATTGAGGTTATCCCTGCGAAAGCATGGTGTTGGGACTGCCATCAAGTTGTCACTGTTTCAACCTTTAATGCCGGCTGCCCATCTTGTGGTAGCCAGAATTTGCGCGTTGAAAATGACGATGCAATGCGAATAAAGCAAATAGAGATCGAATAGGGGCTGTTATGTGTCTTGGTATTCCAGGCCAGGTTGTTGAAGTTGGAAAAACAATCACTGAAAGTGCAATGGTCGATGTTTGTGGTGTTAAACGAGAAGTCAATATTGCGCTAGTCTGTGAAGGTGAGCCTCATACGATGATTGGAAAATGGGTGCTAGTGCATGTCGGTTTTGCTATGAGTATTGTCAACGAAGAAGAAGCAAAAGAGACGCTAGATGCTTTGATGGCGATGGGAGAAGTGGAAGACGATGTCTCTGCTTTTCTTTATGGTGAAGAGGGCGCACCTAAGAAAAACTGAGTTAGTTTTGTACTATTGCATGATCCATTTCTTTTTTTTATACTTGAACTCTATCTTTTAAAAGCTGGGACGACCCAGCTTTTTGTCTTTGTATTCAGGGGACGACCCCAACTTATCGAGTGGGGCAAGTGATGTCTTGGATTATTCTTTTTATCGCGGGTTTATTAGAGATCGTTTGGGCTGTCGGCCTTAAGTACACACATGGTTTTACGCGTTTAACACCCAGTATTATTACCATTAGTGCGATGGTTGTGAGCATGGGCATGTTGTCTTACGCCATGAAAGGCTTACCAGCAGGTACGGCTTACGCGATTTGGACGGGTATTGGCGCAGTGGGTACTGCCATCTTTGGTATTTTGGTCTTTGGTGAGTCTGCGAATATCTATCGTTTACTCAGTTTAGCGATGATTATTTTTGGTATTATCGGGCTGAAATTAGCAAGTTAATCCCCAAATATTTGGCATAAAAATAATATGATTCACTGTAATATATTGATAATCAATAATTATTATTTCATTATTTGACTGTGAGCTTATTAGTATAAATGCAATGACCTATTTTGAGAATGGAGCCTGTTAATATTCATTCTATGTTCAGGATAAGTGATTCTGAATTCTGTTTTATTAAAGCGTATTTTAATCAGCTAAACGTAATTAAAAAATTTTTTTAATAAAAAAACCAC
>NZ_MIIZ01000875.1:0-2284 GCF_001743005.1 Shigella sp. FC1967
TGAAATGCCATTATATTTAAGTTTTTACTATTTTCAGAATTAATAAAGGAATGTCATGAAAGAGGATATTTTTTTTTGAGCGTTGTGGTAATGGGCAAGGGAATACCTTGAATATTTTTATTCATGGTTACTCTGCCGCTTCAACTGAAAGTGATAGAGATAAGCTAAAAAACCATGTGGCTAAAGTAAATACAAGTGATTCTAATATCTTCGCATTTTGGCCTAGCGGTTCGATATTGAATAATTTCTCTGTCGCAGACCTTTTAGGGGTTGCCTTAAAACCAAACCCCTATCTTTTAGCCGTGAGTGCTATATCATCTCAAATTGGTGGATTTAAAGCGATCGAACAAAGTATCAATAACTTGAAATATAAATTTTACGTTTTATTAGTTCGTTTTTTAAAAATAAATAGCAATAAATATGAGGCTATAAATATATATTCTCATTCTCTTGGTGCTAGGTTAATCATTGAGTCTATTTTAGCAATGAGTGATGAATTTAAAAGTATAAATATAAATAATTTAATATTCATGGCAGGTGCAAGAAATCTAAGTAATGTTGAATGCAAAAAATTACTAACCGTGATATCTGGGAATATATACAATATCCACTCAGATGCCGATCTTGTTTTAAAAATCAAGCCCGACTTTGAAAAATGCATAGGCGCGCATCCGATTGTGATTGATGAGGAACTAAAAGGAAGAATTATGAACAGACCGTTTCACTTGCTAGGTCATCTTGATTATTGGGATAATGTTCATAAAATAATTAATCATTTGGATTTTAATAACAACTCAAGAAAAGAAGTCATGGTTGTCAATAATAATAAACCCATTGAGTTCTGCTTGAAAGATGAATCTCTCTATAACGTAATATATTACTCATCAAAACAAGGAAAGAGAGGTAATAGCTAAATTATTAAATAAAAGAAATAGTGCCTTTTCGAATAAAGAGCTTGAAACCCAGGCTTTAACAAATGAAATACAGTTGATGGGCGGAGATTCCATCGTAAACAAACTAAGAGGGAATGGTGTTAAATACAATGAAATATTGCGAGACATTTCTGATGAAATTGGAATAAAAAAATATAAAAGAAAAAAGCAGATTTCGAAATAGAAAGTATGATACTTGATGTAATGATGAATGATTTTAAAAAGGAAATATTAACAAACGGCATTAATAAGGATAAGTGTGAGGCAATTGTTAATGCTATTGATACTTATTTGATTGGTAGTGACAATGATTTTATCGATGTGAACGTTTCAATGATATTTATGATGTAACAGATAGGTTTAGAACTATCCATTTTACTGGGCCTGCAACCCAAGTGTTGATTCCAATAGTTATTTTAATAAAGATCCTCAGAGACCGCATTATTAAAAATAATGACTCTTTGATTAATTTTGTAGGATAATTTACTGAGATATTTGAAGTGTAACAACTGCTGACCAGTCAAGCTCATAAGAAAATCACCTGTAAATGAGGTCAGCTAAGCATAATACGTGCATAAGGGGGGGACTCCCCCCCAGAGCAAGCAACATAACAAGCATGAAGAACTGTGCAAGTGACCTTCAATGGTTACAGTTTGTCTATTGTTCTGTACCACAATACAACTAATACTAAAACCCAGCCGCCAGAGAAACTTCCCAACAGCAGCCTAAATATTACTGCTTGCTATTTCTAGCAAGTTTGCCACAGATGAAGGTACTGGGCTATGAATGAGGTTTTTAGCAAATGCTAATTCATTTAATGTTTTCTTTGACCCCGTCACGAAAGATATTTCATTTATCATGCTCAATATTTCCGGTAAAAACAGCCTATCTATAAATTGAATTGGAATAATATTCTTTACTGAGACCGTAATTTTATCTGTTCAATAGCCCAGTGTCCTGCAAAATCATTATTAAGACCGACAAAGCTTCCATTAATAGCATTAGCTATGCCACGAGATTCAATTTACGCGCCATGCCCCGCCTCATACATACATTCAGTTTGACTCCTACGATACAGATGAGATGTGGGGAGATCTGCAAGAAAATAATAGGCGAACATCTATTGTTGAACTATCAGCACGAGGAAGCACAATTGACAAAATAATAGAATCCAACCCATCCATTACAGTATTAGATATAATAAAAGAATTAAATTCCAGATCTAAACGGATGTCAGAAATGGCTAATTTATTGAAAAAAAACAGAGTAGTGCCGATACTCGATGAAACAGACCGAGTTATATAATCAATCAGCTATCAATTTCTGGTATCTTACTCGTGTCCTAATTTTTA
>NZ_MIIZ01000876.1:0-16280 GCF_001743005.1 Shigella sp. FC1967
TTTTTGTAGTAGCGATCAAGTTGGTTTGGGTTCTCATTGTTCATTGCCCCGCTCTCCACTTGAAAAATAAAAATCAGCCCATACCTTTTTAAGCGACTGTCTATCTACCAAACCTGTTTTTGGTTGGTAGTTGTTTGGTTGTTCGTCAGACGCTATGATTTCTACATAGCGAAATGACTGACTACCCGAGACAGGTAAACAACGGAATTGCTTTTTAGGTATTAAATGCGCTAATCTACTCATGCTAATTTCTCTTCACACAATTGAAATTTGCAAACCGAAGCCAGAGGCCGTACACCTTTGGCTTCACCCTTTCTAAAACCCATCATTATTTTTTCTTCCGATGTAATGAGATAAATGCATTAACAAATGCGCGACCACTTGCTATCACGCGATCTAGCATTACGTTAAGTTGCTTTTCTTCGTCACTATCAACAACGCCATCTTCTAAGCTTTTTTCTAAAAAAATTGCCAGCTCACCTTGGTTTGAGCCAACTTTGCTATGTAAGCGAAATAATTCAGGTTCATCTATCTCGTCGGGTTTAATACGTTCCACCAGCAACATCCCACTTTCTCTTGCAATAAATTCAGCGAACAAAACAGTTTTAGAAATATCTTGCATGGCTAATAACTCGTTTAAATCAAATGAACGACAGCCGTTTTTTTTCATACAACTTGTTGTTGAATGAAGTTAAAGACAGACCAAGCGCACCCGCCATTGCTTCACGCCCGCCTTGTACTTCATCGCACATTTCTTTAACTATCTGTTTTATTGATTGTTTGCTCATTTCCTACCCTTACTGAAGATATTTTGTAGTTACATATTTAAAAAATAAGAAGTAGCTTATTTGTAATTGCTGAACTTCTTCGGATACAAAATTTGCATTTCTGTTAACTCACCGTTGAAAAAAGCAACCAATCGTTCTGCGACCTCTAATGAGGTTTTTTGGGCACCTCGTTCAATACGGCTAAGATTTCCCACATCAATTTGAACAGCTTCAGCAACTTTACTTAATGTAAGATTTTGCTTTATTCGCAAAGCCCTCAGTGGTGTTTGCATTATGCCTCCTTAATTTGCGTTTTAAGCATAATATAACACCAATTCAATTTGCGCAATTTACTTTGCAAATAACGCAAAAAGGATTTGTAATTAAGGCATGGAAATAGGAAAAAAAATCAGATCAATCCGCTTAGAACGGAATATGACAATTGCTGAACTGGCTAACGCTATTGATAGCGATCCGGGCAATGTGTCTCGTCTTGAAACTGGCAAACAAAAATCGTTTACTGAACAACAATTAAGAAAAATTGCTGACGCACTATCAATATCTTTACTTGATTTATTTTCAGATGGTGATAATCATACTGTATATAAACACAGTGATTTGAATCATGACGTAATAAACGAGGATCTTTATAAAGTGCAACTACTTGATATTAGCGCGAGTGCAGGGCCAGGTTGCGTGAGAACAAGTGATGTCATAGATGTCATTCATTCCATTGAATATGATACAGAGCAAGCTAGGTTACTATTTGGTTCCCGCCCTGCGCACTCAGTAAAAGTTATCAATGTTCGTGGTGATAGCATGTCGGGTACAATAGAACCCGGCGACCTTATTTTTGTTGATATTTCGATAGATTATATTGATGGTGATGGTATTTATGTGTTTTCTTTTGATGGAAACATACACGTAAAACGCCTTCAGATAGTTCCCGATGAAGTAATTGTTCTCTCTGATAACCCTAAATATACACAGTGGAAAATAAATAGTTCAAATGAGCATAGATTTTGTGTTCATGGGAAGGTTTTAATCAGCCAAAGCCACGAATATAGACGCCACGCATAACAAAACTATCATTTGCATAAACAGCCTGAACATATTTCAGGCTTTTTTTTGCCCACTAAATTGTAAATTTCGCAAATTAATATTGCGCAATGTGCAAATTTGCATTATTGTTATCTCAGAAGCAAGTTTGTATACAAAGTAAATGATTTTTATGTGTGAAGAGAACATGGCTGGCTGAGTCTTAAACCATTAACGGGGGTGTGGTGATAATGTTCTGCTCAGTCAGCCATTTTTATAGAGTTAGTTTTAGGATTGGTGAACGCTAAGGCTGATTAGCAGTGGACACTTAACCCACGCGGATACTTGCACAACAAGACCGAAAGTAGGAGATAAGCACCTACCGCCAATCACTAAAACTAACTCAATAAGTAAGGGTACTGGCATTCACCCATGACAGTCCATATCAGATATCTACTGTAGCTAGTGCCCTTTCTTATTGTGTGAAGTGTAAATCCATTTTTATTTTTTATTAGCGACATCAGGGAAATTTAATCTCGATTAATTCGAGATGGATTTTTATTACCTAAAATTGTGTGGAGAGAATAATGTCTTATATTGCAACAGCAACAAATAAACATTTCTATTACCTCGATGTACGGATCGAAGATATAGATATTCAAGATATTGCCAGTGGTCTTGCTAATGAATGTCGCTTTAATGGGCAAATTGATAATTTCTATTCTGTTGCTCAGCACTCGGTATATGCAAGTTATTTAGTTGCGCCTGAATTCGCATTAGAAGCCCTACTTCATGATGCCAGCGAAGCATATATCAAAGATTTGCCACGCCCTTTAAAAGCTATCTTAACTGAATACCAAATGATTGAGCACAGTGTTGATTTAGCTATCCGCAAGAAGTTTGGATTACCGGAATCTATATCTGATGCAGTTCATTTTGCTGACTTAATGATGTTAGCCACAGAAAAGCGTGATTTAGACATCGATGCTGGTAGTAACTGGTTAATGCTTGAAGGTATTCCAACTAGTGATTTTGTTGTTAACCCACTAACACCACCACAAGCAAAAGCCCTCTTCTTACGTCGTTTCAATGAACTTTATAAGGGGACTGAAAATGGCTAACGGATCAGTGAACAAAGTAATTCTTATCGGCAATTTAGGGCGCGATCCTGAAATTCGCTACCTGCCTTCTGGTGGTGCTATTGCTAATTTGGCTGTGGCCACAAGTGAAAAGTGGCGTGATAAACAAACGGGTGAAAATCGCGAAAAAACAGAATGGCATCGTGTCGTTTTGTTTGGAAAACTTGCAGATATCGCCAGTGGCTATTTGTGTAAAGGCTCACAAGTTTATATCGAAGGACAACTGCAAACACGGGAATGGGATGATAACGGTGTTAAACGTTATACAACTGAAATAATCGTCAATGTTGGTGGGAAAATGCAAATGCTGGGTGGTGCTAGTAAATCGGCAGGTTCACAGTCTGCACAGCAAAATCAGCCACCAGCTCAACCTCAGGTACAAAGCAATCAACCACCAATGGATTTTGAAGATGATATTCCATTCGCCCCGATTGGACTTATGTATCCACGCCATTTAATTAATGTAATTTAGGAGGCCTTATGTCAATTACTCCAGAATTTGTAGAATATGATGAAAATGGTTATTGGGCTCATTCAAAACTGCCATTTTCCGAAGATAGTAATGAAATTATGCAGTGGGTAACGGATAACCAATTAGAGCAACGCTGTATTTATATGAGTGAAGATGTCGGAGAGAATACACCTGTTTTCCAGAACTATTTTACTCACGGTAACCCTAATGTATCAGCTTGGATGCCAACGGAACCTCCTGGTGAAGGTTGGTTTGTTGGAGCTATATACGATAGTGAAGATGGCCCCGTCTGCCTTTGGTTACGCTCTTCAAAATATCAATTAAAAGAACAGTTTTTAAAAGCCCATCGAGAAGCTGAAAAAACAGCTTATGCATATTTCTGTGCTTGTGATGTTGGTAAGGAACGAATTCAAGCACACGAAATCTACCAACGGATCAGAACAGCTACGCGTATAGGTGGATGACATGAAAGAACGCGGAATTATTTTTAATGCGGAAATGGTGCGCGCCATTCTCGATGGGCGTAAAACTCAAACTCGTCGTATCGTTAAAAATGTAATGCCTGATAATGGAATATGGCTAAAGAAACCGACAAAAACAAGAAGTGGCACAACTACACATGTATTGGATGCTCCGAAACATAATTTATGCCCGCTTGGTAAAATTGGTGATCGTGTTTGGGTTCGTGAAACGTGGAGTGTAGTCAGTCATGAGTTTGATGATGATGGATTGATGATTGATTATGTTCCTGATAGACCAACTAAAGTTGTACGTGAAATGCCATATGGTCATGGTTATTACACTGGACATGTCATTTACTCTGCTGATGGTGATTTCACATGGGGTGACGATGATGGTTGTATTGATGGGCGCTCTTGCTGGAAACCATCTATACACATGCCTCGCTGGGCTTCACGCATTACATTAGAGATCATCGATGTTCGTGTAGAACGATTAAAGGATGCTGGCGATACTGAGTTTAAATCTGAAGGCTACCCTTTAGAACGTGAATTAACTGGCGGTAGTATGGACCCATTTTGTTGGTTTCGTAATCTTTGGGATTCTGTGTCACCTACTAACTTTAAATATGAAGATAATCCGTGGGTGTGGGTTATTGAGTTTAAAAGGATTTAATAATGGATAAATCAATAAACCAATTAAATCCCAATGATGTTATTAAAAATTGGTGATAAATGGTATCGAATTAGGTATTTAAGATATTGGGGAAATGAAGCATCAATAGATCTACAAAAAGAAGAGGACCTATTATCTTATTATCATGACAAGACGTGTTTAAGGTTATCGATAAATAAAGATTCAAATATTAAATTTGAGGTTAAGAGTGAAACCGATACTTGATATGTGTTGTGGCTCTCGTATGTTTTATTTTGATAAACAAGATGACCGTGTTTTATTTAATGATATTAGAGCCGAAGAACATATTTTATGTGATGGAAGGATTTTAAATATAACACCAGATATTATTTCTGATTTTAAAAAGCTTCCATTACCAGATAATACTTTTTATCAAGTACTATTTGACCCACCTCATTTAATTAGAGTTGGTAAAAATAGTTGGATGTTTAAAAAATACGGTTCGTTAAATAAAGAATCATGGAGAGAAGATTTAAGTAAAGGGTTTAGTGAAGCATTTAGAGTGCTTAGGCCTGGAGGAACATTGCTGTTCAAATGGAATGAAACCCAAATACCTGTTAAACAAATTTTAGCACTAACAGACCAAAAACCAACAGCGGTACAGCGTGTAGGTAAGAACGATAAAACGCACTGGATCTCTTTTCTTAAGGAGATCAGTAAATAATTACCACCAGCATTAACGAATATCTATTTAAACTGTGTACGGACAGTGTGGAGAGAAAATATGTCAAGAATGGTAAGTCTTGAGGCGTGGGCTATGTTGGAATTTGGTGAAGAATCCCCCAGCATAACGGTATTACAAAAATACGCAAGAAATAATCTTATCGCACCTCCAGCAATGAAAGTTGGTAGAAAGTGGATGGTCGATAGAGAAGCTCGTTATGTGGGTTATTTATCTTTACCAAAAATTCCGACTAAATCAACGGAGCGACTTCAGAGGATAATTTCAGATGGCTGCCAGACCGCGAACCCATAAAATAACCATTCCTAACTTATACCGTAAATTAGATAAGCGTAATGGAAAAATTTATTGGCAATATAAACACCCTATAACGGGAAAATTTCATAGTTTAGGCACCGACGAGCAAGAAGCGAGAGAAACGGCTATTCAAGCCAATACAATTATTGCTGAACAACATACTCGACAGTTATTAAGTATTAATGAACGGTTATCAAAAATTAAGACAAACAAGTCTGAAATATCTGTTGATATATGGGTGGATAAATATTTGGATATTCAAAAAGAAAGATTAGATATCGGTGAATTAAAAATTAATTCTTATCGACAGAAAATGAAACCTATTAATTTTATTTCGTCAGTATTGTGGTACGAAAATATTGAAAGAGATAACTGCTTTAGATATTGCCGAAATAATAGATTCAGTCAAAGCATTAGGACATTCAAGAATGGCTCAGGTCGTTCGCATGGTGCTCATTGATGTATTTAAAGAAGCTCAACATGCTGGCTACGTTCCTCCTGGTTACAATCCAGCTAAAGCAACAAAACAGCCTAGAAATAGGGTTAAAAGAGAGCGTATGACGCTTGATGAGTGGAATACTATTTATCTACAAGCTGAAAAGCATCCCCCTTACCTGCAATGTGGAATGTTGCTTGCGTTAATTACTGGTCAAAGAATAGGTGATATTTGTAATATGAAATTTACGGATATTTGGGATGACATGTTGCATGTGCAGCAGGAAAAAACAGGCAGTAAATTAGCTATCCCATTATCATTAAAATGCGATGCCCTTAATATGTCCTTAAGGGATGTCATTGCAAGGTGTCGTGATGCCGTTGTGAGTAAATATCTTGTACATTATCGGCATACAACATCCCAAGCAAAACGAGGCGAACAAGTCACGCCAAATACATTAACCACAACGTTTAAAAAAGCGCGAGATAAGTGTGGGTTAACTTGGGAGAAAGGTACTGCACCAACCTTTCACGAACAACGCTCTTTGTCTGAGAGACTTTATCGCGAACAAGGAATAAATACACAAAAATTATTAGGCCATAAAACCCAAAAAATGACTGATAAATATCACGACGATAGAGGCAAAGAATGGCAAATTATTGCTGTTTAATTAAACAGTTTTGGGGAATAGTTTTGGTGGGGTTTTGGGGAATAATTTTATAGTACAAAAAACAAACGGGAACTAATAAGCTCCCGTTAACTATTTATCAAATCAACAATTACATATGTTTGATAATCGCGTCACCGAACTCGCTACATTTCAGCAGTTTAGCGCCGTCCATTAGACGTTCGAAATCATAAGTAACGGTCTTCGCTTCGATTGCGCCTTCCATACCTTTAATGATTAAGTCAGCGGCTTCTGTCCAACCCATATGGCGTAGCATCATTTCTGCGGAAAGAATGATAGAACCAGGGTTAACTTTATCTTGACCAGCATACTTTGGTGCTGTGCCGTGTGTTGCTTCAAACAATGCACATTCATCACCAATATTTGCGCCAGGAGCAATACCAATACCTCCCACTTGAGCGGCTAATGCATCAGAAATATAGTCACCATTTAGATTCATACATGCGATGACATCATACTCTGCTGGGCGTAACAGGATTTGCTGTAAGAAAGCATCAGCGATAACGTCTTTAACAATGATCTCTTTACCTGATTTTGGATTCTTGATTTTAACCCAAGGACCGCCATCTAGTAATTCACCACCAAATTCTTCTCGAGCTAACTCATAACCCCAGTCTTTAAAGGCACCTTCGGTAAATTTCATAATATTACCTTTGTGTACCAATGTAACTGAATCACGGTCGTTATCGATAGCGTATTCAATTGCAGCGCGAACTAAACGTTTAGTGCCTTCTTCTGAACAAGGTTTGATACCAATACCGCAATCTTGTGGGAAGCGGATTTTGGTGACTCCCATTTCAGTTTGTAGGAATTTAATCACTTTATCTGCTTCTGCTGAGCCCGCTTTCCATTCAATACCAGCATAGATATCTTCTGAGTTTTCACGGAAGATAACCATATCGGTTAGTTCAGGTTGTTTAACTGGGCTTGGAGTACCTTTGTAATAACGTACCGGACGTAGGCAAATATAGAGGTCTAATTGTTGACGTAATGCAACGTTTAATGAACGGATACCACCACCAACTGGGGTAGTAAGAGGGCCTTTAATAGAAACTCGATATTCACGGATAAGATCTAAAGTTTCTTCTGGTAGCCAAACATCTTTACCATAAACCTGCGTTGATTTTTCGCCGGTGTAGACTTCCATCCACTCAATCTTACGTTCTTTGCCGTAAGCTTTTTCAACCGCTGCATCAACAACTTTTAACATTGCTGGCGTAACATCGATACCGATACCATCCCCTTCGATATAAGGGATAACCGGATTATTTGGAACAACAAGCTTACCTTTAGCATCTAGTGTAATTTTAGCGCCATTAGCCGGAACAACTACTTTGCTTTCCATTTACCTCTCCTTTCATGTAAGCGCACGCTTTGTTAATTTTTTGTAAGAGACCTGTCAATACTACTTGATTATTCAGCTAACGCCAATCGCTTCTCTTTTAAGGTATAATCAATCTCCCATTTTTTACAAAAATTAACTATGGCAAATCAATTTAAAAATAGCGCTAAATCGAAAAAATATCACACTCCATCAGCACAAAGAAAACCAGCACGCCCAAGAGGTGAACGTAAGGTCATTATCTTCAACAAGCCCTTCGATGTTCTTGTGCAATTTACGGACGAAAATGGCAGAAAAACACTAAAAGATTTTATTCCTATTCGTGATGTTTATGCAGCAGGACGTTTAGATAGAGACAGTGAAGGACTTTTAGTATTAACAAATGATGGGAAGCTACAAGCAAAATTAACACAACCAAGTAAAAAGACAGGAAAAATCTACTATGCTCAGGTTGAAGGCGTTCCAAATACTGCTTCATTACAACAATTTAGAGATGGATTAGAACTTAAAGATGGTAAAACATTACCAGCACAAGTCGAAATAGTTGAACAACCCCAATGGCTATGGGAGAGAAATCCTCCCATTAGAGAACGTCAAACTATCCCGACAACTTGGTTAAAAATAACGTTATTTGAAGGTAAAAACCGTCAAGTGAGACGAATGACCGCTCATATTGGTTATCCAACATTGCGTTTGATCCGCTTTAGTATGGGTAATATTACATTGGATAATTTATTACCTGGTGAATGGAAGGAGATTGATTTTGTTTAAACCTAATGTAACTGTTGCGTGTATCGTCCATGCAAAAAATAAGTTTCTCGTTGTTGAAGAAACGGTCGATGGAAAAGCGACATGGAATCAACCAGCTGGACACCTTGAAGCCAATGAGACACTTATTCAGGCTGTTCAACGTGAATTATGGGAAGAAACTGGCTTAACACTTCCCGTTCAACATTTTCTTAAATTACATCAATGGATTGCCCCAGATAAAACACCTTTTCTACGTTTTCTTTTTCTTATTGAAGCGCAGGAACAATTGGAAACTCATCCTCAAGATAGCGATATTGATTGTTGTCACTGGGTTAGCGCCGATGAAATTATTCATAGTCAACAATTACGCTCACCCTTGGTAAGAGAAAGCCTACTCTGTTATCAGCAAGGTGAGCGCTATCCCCTTTCCTTATTAAGTAGCTTTGGAACACCTTTTAACTAAATAATAGAAAAGGGAAAAACAAAGCATCAAAAACAGAGTAAGACATGATGCACCTATCTCAGTGATATGGTAAAGTATGGCGCTTATTTTTCCGCAGTGAGATCCCGTTATGTCAGATAACAGCCAAAAAAAAGTCATCGTAGGAATGTCCGGTGGCGTAGATTCATCCGTCTCAGCCTATCTTCTTAAGGAACAGGGATATCAGGTCGTTGGTCTGTTTATGAAGAACTGGGAAGAAGATGACGATACAGAATATTGCTCAGCCTCTACCGATCTTGCCGATGCGCAAGCTGTGTGCGATAAGCTTGGCATTGAACTTTATACCATCAATTTTGCCGCTGAATATTGGGATAATGTGTTTGAACACTTTTTATCCGAATATAAAGCAGGCCGCACCCCAAACCCAGATATTCTGTGTAATAAAGAGATAAAATTTAAAGCGTTTTTAGAATACGCAGCTGAAGATTTAGGTGCAGATTACATTGCAACAGGTCACTACGTTCGCCGTCGTGATATTGATGGTAAAAGTCAATTACTTCGCGGTGTGGATAATAACAAAGACCAAAGCTATTTCTTATACACACTAAGTTATGAGCAAATTGCACAAAGCCTTTTCCCAGTTGGTGAAATGGAAAAACCTGAAGTCAGAAAAATTGCTGAAAAGCTTGATCTCGCAACAGCAAAGAAAAAAGATTCAACAGGTATTTGTTTTATTGGTGAACGTAAATTTACCGACTTCTTATCGCGCTATTTGCCGGCAAACCTGGTGCTATTGTGACTGTTGATGGCGAAACTATTGGTGAGCACCAAGGCTTGATGTACCACACATTAGGTCAACGTAAAGGCTTAGGTATTGGTGGCACAAAAGATGGTGGAGAAGATCCTTGGTATGTGGTTGATAAAGATGTTGAAAACAACATTCTTGTTGTCGCTCAAGGCCATGAACATCCAAGACTAATGTCTGTCGGTTTAATTGCTCAACAGTTACATTGGGTATCAAGAGAACCTATAACTGAAACTTTCCGTTGTACTGTTAAAACACGATATCGCCAACCTGATATTGCGTGTACAGTAATACCTTTAGGTGAAGATAAAATTGAAGTCCGCTTTGATTATCCTGTTGCAGCAGTTACTCCGGGACAATCAGCCGTCTTTTATCAAGACGAAGTCTGTTTAGGTGGCGGTATCATTGAAACCCGTATTCAGGAGTAGATGTGGCTAAAGATTTTCGTGATATAACTCTTGCATTGGCAGGCATCTGCCAAGCAAGTCGTCTCGTTCAACAAATTGCTTACCAAGGTAGTGCAAATGAGCGCGATGTTGAAGTCATGGTTAACAGTGTTTTTAATCTCAACCCCACTTCAACATTAGATGTTTATGGCAATCAAGTCAGCCACTTAAAATTAGGCTTTCAAACACTGAAAGCCATTCATCAGGCGGTAAGAAGAGAAAAATTAACGCTTGAATTAATGACTTATCAACAGGGCTTAATCAATCTAGAGCGTCTTATCAATAGAAATGATGATTACAGTTCTCGTTTATCACAAAAAATTTCTCAATTAGAGCGCCAAAAAAATTACTTTGAACCCATGTCTGAAGGTGTATTTAATGCACTTGCGGGCGTTTATGTTGATGCCGTTAGCCCTGTTGGCCCACGCATTCAAGTACATGGCACAATTGATCTGTTAAAGAATTCTATTATTCAAGCTAAAGTTAGGGCGTTGTTATTAACTGGCATTCGTAGTGCCGTGCTCTGGCGTCAAGTAGGTGGTCGTCGTTTTGATTTTTTACTGCATCAAAAGACTATTCTGCGACAAGCTGATGATTTTCTCGCTCAATGTTAATACTTTAAATTCAACCTGGGAGTTGCCAACAATGGAATTATCTTCGCTGACAGCGATTTCACCGATTGACGGTCGTTACGGTAGTAAAACTTCGTCGTTACGTTCTATTTTTAGTGAATTCGGTCTTCTGAAATTCCGTGTACAGGTAGAAGTTCGCTGGCTACAAAAGCTAGCATCTTGCGCCGACATTAAAGAAGTTCCCGCCTTTGAAAAAAACGCAAACGATTACCTTGATTCGATTGTTGCTAACTTCAATGAAGAAGATGCAGCTCGTATTAAAACTATCGAACGCACCACTAACCATGATGTAAAAGCCGTAGAATATTTCTTAAAAGAAAAAGTGGCGACCATCCCTGCTTTACATCAAGTTTCTGAATTTATTCACTTCGCTTGTACTTCTGAAGATATTAATAACCTGTCTCATGCCATTATGCTGGAAACAGCGCGTCAAGAAATTTTATTACCTGCTTGGCGTGAACTTATTGATACCATTAGTAAAATGGCACAAGAATACCGTGATTTACCCTTACTGTCTCGCACTCATGGTCAACCTGCAACCCCTTCTACCATTGGCAAAGAGTTTGCTAACGTTGCCTACCGTATGGAGCGCCAATATCGTCAACTAACTCAAGTTGAGATCTTAGGTAAAATCAATGGAGCCGTAGGTAACTACAATGCTCACTTAGCTGCATATCCAGAAGTAAACTGGCATCAATTTAGTCAAGAATTTGTCACTTCACTGGGTATCACATGGAACCCATACACCACTCAAATTGAACCACACGATTATATTGCGGAGCTTTTTGATTGTATTAGTCGCTTCAATACTATCTTAATCGATTTTGACCGTGATATTTGGGGTTACGTAGCACTGAACCACTTTAAACAAAAAACCATTGCAGGTGAGATTGGTTCATCAACCATGCCTCATAAAGTCAACCCTATTGATTTTGAAAACTCGGAAGGAAACTTAGGGTTAGCAAATGCAGTTATGGGACATCTTTCGAGTAAATTACCCGTTTCCCGCTGGCAACGTGACTTAACAGACTCAACTGTACTGCGTAATTTAGGTGTTGGTATTGGTTATGCGCTGATTGCTTATCAATCAACCATGAAAGGCCTTAATAAACTTGAAGTGAATGAAAACCATCTGCGTGAAGAGTTAGACTGCAACTGGGAAGTATTAGCAGAGCCAATTCAAACGGTAATGCGTCGTTATGGTATTGAAAAACCTTACGAAAAACTAAAAGAACTTACGCGAGGAAAACGCATCACAGAACAAGATATGGTCGTTTTCATTGATGGTTTAGCACTACCAGAAGATGAAAAAACACGCTTAAAAGCGATGAAACCTGAAAGCTATATTGGTTTTGCGACTCAACTTGTTGATAAATTAAACTAATTCCCTCTCTAAAAAGGCAGATAATTTCTGCCTTTTTTTTATAACCAAACACAAAGAAAACTATCTGTAACTTAAACACTTTGTCGGATACAGTGTTTTTTAAGCGATAGATTGTCTATGATGAGCCCATATTTTTATCTGATAGGTTAACTATCATTTCCTATATTATTTTACAACAGTGAATTTTGCTGCTTGTACTCAAGGTGGAATAATGCGGATCTTAATTATTGAAGATAATATCTTACTTCGCCATCACTTATCTGTGCAATTTCGTGATGCAGGACATCAAGTTGATGCGGCAGAAGATGCCAAAGAGGCAGATAGTTTTATTGCAGAAGGTACACCTGATGTTGCCATTGTGGATTTAGGGTTACCAGATGAAGATGGCATTAGCCTTATTCGTCGATGGCGAGAGCATAATATTACCCTACCAATAATGGTCTTAACGGCACGAGAAAGTTGGCAAGAAAAAGTTTCAGCGTTAAATGCAGGCGCGGATGACTATGTGACAAAACCCTTTCATTTTGAGGAAATTGTTGCACGTATTCAGGCATTAATGCGAAGGAACATGGGAATTGCATCGCAAACTCTGGCTATTGAACCTTTTGAATTGGATTTGTCACGTAAAGCGTTCATGATCTCAGGAGAACAAATTAAGTTAACCGCATTTGAATATACAATTTTAGAAACCTTAATGCGCAATCAAAATAAAGTTGTTAGCAAAGATGCATTAATGCGTCAGTTGTATCCAGATGCTGAGTTAAAAGAGAGTCACACTATTGATGTCCTGATGGGGAGACTACGTAAAAAAATCTTAGAGAAATACCCTGATGACGTGGTGGTCACAGTACGTGGGCAAGGCTACCGTTTCGATATGAAACCTTAATATGCAAAAAAAACAGCGCTCTCCACTCTCATTACGAACTCGTTTTTTACTTGCAACCAGTGCCATAATTTTAGCACTTACGCTCTCTTATGGATTAGTTGCTATTGTCGGTTCGATTGTCAGTGTAGATAAAACCACTTTTATGCTGATGCGTAGTCAAAGTAATCTTTACTACAGTTTAGCGCAGTGGGATAAGGGCAAGCTGAATATTGAGTTTCCAACAAATCTTAATAATAACAACACGTCACTGGTAGTCATTTTTGATGATAAAGGTGGTGTATTATGGACGCCTCCCGATTTGCCTAAAGCAATTCCGGATAGCATTAAACATAAATGGCGCCATGAAGAAGGCTTATTTGAGATCTCTGTTGATATAAAAACAACACGTTTAATGTTAAAACAGCTACCGCAATACCGTGTTTATATTAAACGTCTTGAAGAATACGCCAGTAATGAGTTTTTAACTCATTCAGTTGTGATTAATCATTATCCTGCGGCTGATAATATGCCTTACATGGCAATCGCCGTTATCGATCCTATTCCTCAACGTATGCAAAAAGTCAGTCAGGTTTGGGATTGGTTCTTATATATCATTCTTGCAAATCTATTTTTGGTTATCCCCTTAATTTGGCTGGCAGCACATTGGAGTTTAAGACCTATAAAACAAGTTATTGAACAAATCAGTGCATTAGAAAAAGGAACTCGCAATGATTTGGATGAAAATCCGCCAACCGAGTTAAAAGGCTTGGTCAGAAATTTAAATGTATTGTTGCGTAATGAACGCAGTCGTTACAGTAAATATCGCACAAGTTTATCTGACCTTACCCATAGCTTAAAAACACCGCTTGCCGTGTTACAATCGACATTACGCTCTTTACGTTCAGGCAAACAGATGACGATAGAGCAAGCTGAACCTATTATGCTCGATCAAATAGAGCGAATTTCACAGCAAGTCGGTTATTATCTGCATCGAGCATCCATCCATGGGGATCACGATATTAGCACGCGAAAACTCCACTCATTATCCGGATTACTCGATAATCTTTGCAGTGCATTAAATAAAGTTTATCAGTCAAAAGGGGTTGATTTAACACTCAATGTTTCACCTGAAATCATGTGGTTAGGTGAGAAAAATGATTTTATGGAAGTGATGGGTAATATTCTTGATAACGCCTGTAAATACTGCTTAGAATTTGTCGAAATCAATGTTAGCAATAATGAAAATAGTGTAATGATAATTGTTGATGATGATGGTCCAGGTGTCAGAGATGAAAAAAGAGAAGCTATTTTCCAGCGAGGAACAAGAGCAGACACTCTGCGTCCAGGGCAAGGTTTAGGATTATCTATCGCAGTAGATATTATTGAGCAATACAGTGGCGAAATTACGATCACCAATAGTCCTTTAGGTGGTGCTCGTATCACCGTAATCTTTGCTGAGCAACAGCTGACTACTGAACGTGAATAATCATTATTGATAAAAAACGTCTTTTTTAAATTACCGCCAAATATCCAGCATTATGTATGATATCTGTTCAGTTATTATTGTGTTACTCGCTATTACTCACATTGCTCAAAGGAATGTTTAGCAGGAAATAAGAATTCATTATACTATGGTTTCAGGCTTCCCGAATTCAGGATATACACAATGGACTATAAACTTAATTTAGATTGGCAATCATTTCTCGAAAGCCATTGGCAGAAACGCCCTTTATTAATTAAAAACGGCTTCTCTCGTTTTGTTGATCCTTTATCTCCTGACGAACTTGCTGGTCTTGCAATGGAAGATGAAGTAGATAGCCGTCTTGTTAGCTGTCAAGACGGACAATGGGGAGTCAAACACGGGCCTTTCGAACACTTTGAAGGACTGGGTGATAAAGATTGGTCTTTACTTGTACAAGCCGTCGATCACTGGCATTTTCCGAGTGCGGCACTAATGAAGCCATTTCGTGTGTTACCCGATTGGCGCATTGATGATTTAATGATCTCTTATTCTGTTCCCGGTGGTGGTGTTGGTCCACATCTTGATCAATATGATGTCTTTATTATTCAGGGACAAGGTCGTCGTCGTTGGCGAGTTGGGGAAAAAATCCCCATGAAACAACACTGCCCTCACCCTGATCTGCTTCAAGTTGATCCTTTTGAAGCAATTATTGATGAGGAATTAGAACCGGGCGATATTCTTTATATCCCACCTGGATTCCCTCATGAAGGATATGCGATTGAAGAATCGCTAAACTACTCTGTTGGTTTCCGATCACCGAATGCTCGTGAACTTTTCAGTGGTTTTGCTGACTATGTGTTAGCAAATGATTTAGGTAGCTATCGTTACAGTGATCCTGATCTAACACTGCGTGAAAACCCAGCATTAGTGCAACATCAAGAGCTCAATAAGCTTCATGACATGATGGAAGATTTACTTGCTCAACCCGAAGTATTCCGTCATTGGTTTGGGGAATTTATTTCTCAATCTCGTCATGAACTTGATCTCGCGATCCCAGAGCCTTTATATGAAAACGCGGAAATTCATGATTTGCTGCAACAAGGTGAGCAACTTCATCGTTTAAATGGTCTTCGTGCACTGCGGGTTGGTGATAACTGTTTTGTAAATGGTGAATTGATGGATACTGATCATATAGAAGCTGCAGATGCACTTTGCCAATATGACTATATTGATAAACAACACTTAGGTGATGCGTTAGCTGATCCGAAATTTGTTCGTTTATTAACACACTTAGTTAATCAAGGTTATTGGTACTTTGAAGATTAATTATCACTAATTTTCAGTTATAAGCCCTGCTATATTAATAACAGGGCTTTTTTATTATTTAATATTTTACATAACTAACGAATTAAATAAGTTATAGACTCTTTTAAAAAGCACTCTTGTATTATGAAAGAAGAAAGGAATTGTGATAAAAA
>NZ_MIIZ01000877.1:0-2282 GCF_001743005.1 Shigella sp. FC1967
AAAATATTAATCCAACATTATTTTTAATTATTAAAAAAAAACAGTATTTTTTATTTTTAAAAAATACTGTTTTTATTTTAATGTAGTGTGACTACATAGTTTTTATTCCCAAAGGCGTGACTTCCATTTGTCCTACCATTCCTTTATCTGCATTTTCTAATAATTGGCTATAATACAGGAAAGGAAAATGCGAATAAGAAGGCTGTTTTAATTCCACCAGTAATTCACTTTGATTTTCAATCCAAACAGTATCTTTCCAACCGAAATCTGCGGGTTCTGGTTTTTGACCATTATGGTTAATCACTTTAAAACGGGCGCCTTCAATATGAAATGGTTGTGGTGTTGATACTGTGACAAGCCAACGTTCCCACCCATTTTGCTTACCGACTAAATCAATTCTTGAAAGCTCCCAACGAGCATTGTTTATTCCTGGCGGGCTGTTATGCAGTTGAATAGTTCTAGGCTGAATAGACGTGGTAATTCGTGTATCATCTACCGCTAATTGAGCCGGTGCCTTGTCAGTTATTAATGACATTAATCCCGTTGGTTTAATGGTTAGTATATTGGTATTACGTAGCAAATCAGAAGGTTCAAAAATACCACGGAGCCTATCCATAAAGCCCGCACTTTGCCCAGCGGTAATTGTGACTTCACCACCTTCAGACATATCAACCAATATTTCACGTCGCTCACCTGGAGCCATTGGAATTGATTTCAGCTCTACGGGGGATGTTAATAACCCCTGATCAGAAGCGATAAGGTAAAGTGAACGACCATCATTTGCGGTTAGTTCATAACGACGGGCATTAGATGCATTGACTAAACGTAAGCGGATCCAACCTCTAGAGACTTCAATATAAGGATCTTCACGCCCATTAACCAGCAATGTATCACCATAGAAGCCATCACTAGCAGCTTCTTTGTCATATTGTGGCGTACCAAAATTATCAATCCGCTTATCTTGAATAATAAGCGGAAAGTCATTCACTCCATAATGTTTTGGTAGCGGTAGGGATTTGCTCTCTTCATCTTCCACAATCCACATTCCCACTAGCCCATTATAGACATGAGGTGCCATTTTAAAGGGAGTATTGGCGTGATACCAACATGTTGCTGCTTTCTGACGAATAGGCAATACAGGTGACCAATAAGCACCGGGTGACATTAATCTTGCTGCACCACCGATTTGAGTACCAGGAACTAATAAGCCGCTTACCGTCATTGATACTGCTTCATTAAGACGGTTACTATAAATAAGTTTTATATCATCGCCACTTTTGACTCTAATTGTCGGTCCCGGCGTTGAGCCATTGATCCCCCAAACTTCCGCTTTTTGCGTACCATTAAACGCCCAATGCACTTTTTGCAATGTCAAAAACAGTGGCTGACCACGACGAGATTCCAACAATGGCGGTATAGGTAATTGTTTATCATTAACTGATTCAGCACGAACAGAAGAAGATATAGAGCCCAGACATACCGCTAAGCCTGAAGCCTGAATAAACTGGCGACGACTAAATGACATACTTTCTCCGCAACAAAATACAAATATTCCTATCGTGTGATCAAACATACGGTGACAGGAAAAAAAAGCTGCTGTGATTTAAAGACAAAGGACTTAAATGAAATTACGGGAGCATAATAGCGCGGATATGACATAAATCCTAAAAATAGTTGATAACCAGCACGCTAAAGGAACAAGCTAAGAAACCATGACCCAAGAGCCAATCATGGAGAAAAGCAAAGACAAGATGACGATGTCGCTTCGCTCCATTATAATTGGTACCACATTGGGGCATTAGGTATTATTTTATGTTTTTTTAGTTATTACATAACCTATGCTAGTTAACTTATCAACATACAATCCGTTGATGCTGAACCCTTGAATTATTGAATACCCCAATCTAACAAGCCATAAAACTAAAATTAAAAACTGCGATCCATCAGAATGGGCCCAGATGCTTAAAACAGTCCAAAAGATGCAAAAAAATAGCCAGAAAAAACCGACCTTCCACATTTTTCTAAACAAAAATGGCCAAAATCCAAAAAAAAAATGCGAACCATGAAAATCCGCACTTAACAATTATATTATGATTACCACTTGATAATGTCAGTTTTTGTATCATGATACATTAATTAATTAATTGATTTACAATAAAAAAATAGGTTCTTGAATGAATTTCAAAATATTTCTGTTTCTGCTAATTACAAGTGCTATGACATTTAGTGCCTCATCATTTGCCAATTCAAAATTAGAAATCATTAATGAGCTGAAATCTACC
>NZ_MIIZ01000878.1:0-2258 GCF_001743005.1 Shigella sp. FC1967
TATTATTCTAACATTAAAAAATAAGTAGAATATTTAAAATAAATTGAGTTGTTCATTCTCTTTTTCAATTGAAGAACTCGATTTTTTTAATGTTCTTAAATAACGTTGCTGACAAAGTCGTAATATATTTCTTTTTTCTTGTTGATTCATTGTTGACCAATTAAAGCGCTCTTGACGACTGCGATAGCATCCAACGCAATATCCTTGTACATTCATTTCACAACGTCCAATGCAAGGACTAGGAATATCAAAAAATTCTAATTGTTCTTGCATTTGATTTTCCCTCCCTATTGTTTGTTACAATAGAGTATAGTTAATAGAGATATTATCTGCACAACATGATTTATTGAACTGTTAAAGGCGTAGTAAAATTGAACTTTAGGGCTTTAACGCGTTATAGTACCCCGCCATCAGTTTATCTGTAGGGTTTAATCATTAAAAAACACAAGAGGTTTATATGCGAGTACTTCATACCATGATCCGTGTGGGCGATTTACAACGTTCTATCGACTTTTATACCAAGGTTTTAGGTATGCAACTTCTACGCACTAGCGAGAATGAGGAATATAAATACTCGTTAGCTTTTGTTGGTTATGGTGATGAAAGCACCGGTGCGGTTATTGAATTAACCTATAACTGGGGTGTAAACAGCTACGAAATGGGCACTGCTTTTGGGCATGTGGCATTAGGTGTTGATGATGTTGCTGCAACCTGTGAAGCCATTCGCCAAGCGGGCGGTAATGTTACCCGCGATGCCGGCCCAGTAAAAGGTGGCTCAACAATTATTGCTTTTGTTGAAGATCCTGATGGATATAAAATCGAGCTCATCGAAAACAAAAGTGCAAGTCACGCTCTAGGTAACTAAATTTTATTTTAAAACCAGAAAGATAGCATGTTTATCTTTCTGGCCTTACTGATTATCAATTTCCGATATTCTCTTTTTATCGGATAAGTACAAACTTAATGCCTGATATAAATAATCCCAATAAGCTTTGTAACCGTTTTCGGGGTTACTACCCTGTTGTCATTGATGTTGAAACAGGTGGATTTAATGCGAAAACAGACGGTTTACTTGAAATCGCCGCCATAACATTAAAAATGGATGAACAAGGTTGGCTAAAACCTGATAATACATTACATTTTCATGTTGACCCCTTTGAAGGGGCTAATCTAGAACCCGCCGCCTTAGAATTTACAGGTATTGATCCAACCAATCCTTTGCGTGGCGCTGTGAGTGAATATGAAGCCCTTCATGCTATTTTTAAAATGGTGCGTAAAGGTATGAAGGATGCAGATTGCAATCGCGCCATTATTGTGGCTCATAATGCAAATTTTGATCACAGCTTTGTAATGGCTGCTGCTGAGCGTGCAGGATTAAAACGTAATCCTTTTCACCCTTTTGCCACCTTTGATACCGCAGCTTTAAGTGGATTGGTATTAGGGCAGACAATTTTGGCTAAAGCCTGTATCACTGCCGGTATTCCCTTTGATAGCAAATTAGCGCATGGTGCATTATACGATACTAACCGCACATCATTACTTTTTTGCGAATTAGTTAACCGTTGGAAAAAACTTGGTGGATGGCCATTGCCTACACCTTGAAATCATGATTTCTCTGATACATTTATGAATAACATAAAAAGCCAGTTCATAATGAACTGCTTTTTATTGAAAATATCATTACTTTTATGCATTTCAATATGAAACGATAAAAAATTAATTACTGCGCTTCTTCTTCACCACGATATTTATCAGCAGTCTCTTTTAATAACTTCTGTAATTCACCGCGTTGATACATTTCTAAAATAATGTCACATCCACCGACTAATTCACCATCTACCCATAATTGTGGGAAGGTTGGCCAGTGCGCATATTTTGGTAACTCTGCACGAATATCTGGGTTTTGCAAGATATCAACATACGCAAAACGCTCACCACAAGCAGAAATAGCTTGAACTGCCTGAGCAGAAAAACCACAACTTGGTAATTTTGGTGAACCTTTCATGTATAAAATAATTGGGTTTTCATTGATCTGGCGTTCAATTTTTTCAATAGTCGTCATTTATTACGTCCTTACAGCCTTTTATATTCGATATGCTTTATATAGGGAAAACATGAAAGAAGAATACCACTTTATATTAGAAAGCTCTACGTAAAGTTTATTTTTAATAAAAATCAACTTGTTAAAACAAAATCACACTGATTTGATGAAAAATATCCGCAATAAATAAATCCATGTATTACTGTTTTTAGGTGTG
>NZ_MIIZ01000879.1:0-2257 GCF_001743005.1 Shigella sp. FC1967
GGGTAGCCAATGCCCGTGCTGATTTTCAACACAAACTCTCTCGTGCAATTGTTGACGAAAACCAAGCGATAATTGTAGAGACACTGAAATCGGCGAATATGATGAAAAACCACTGTCTGGCTCGCGCTATCGGTGATGCAGGCTGGCATGGTTTTATCACAAAGCTGGAATATAAAGCCGCAGAAAAAAGGCGTCCATCTGGTAAAACTGGAGCAATGGTTTGCCAGTTCGAAAACCTGTCATTGCTGCGGTCATAAAAATGTCAGAAATGCCACTACATAAGCGTATCTGGCAATGCCCTGAATGTGGAGTTGAACATGACCGAGATATCAATGCGGCAATCAATATCCGACACAAGGGCATATTGGAATTACACGCGGCGGGACTCGTCGTTTCAGCCCATGGAGACCCGCGTAAATCCGTCGTACAGAGGGTTGCGGTCTGAGAAGTGGGAAGCCTCGCCGTTTACGGTGGGGAGCAGTCACTTGAGGCTTTTCTCTTATCTGGCCTCTGATATTCTAGTAGATAGGCAAACTATATAAAAATATAAAGACCTCAAAACCAGTGACACGCTGGATCTTGAAGTCTTTATATAGCTAACAAGAAGTACTAAAAGTAAAGTTAAAATAGATATTTAAAGCGAATACGGGCACCGTAACGATCTTTATCACTGTTATGTACATTAATATCGTCTTTACCATCTATTCGTGAATAATAAGCACCTAAATAGGTTTTAAAATTATCCATATCTAAAATATTGGGTAGTTCATAAGACGCAAATACAGTGTTGATGTTGTACTTACCAGGATTGAGCGTTAAGTAGGTGTCATTTTGATTGCTACTGTTTCCACTTTTTTTGATAATAAGCTTTGATATCATTATGAGCATAAATGTAACCAAGTTGGAATTTGCGCCATAACACATTACTACCAATAGAAAAATCATTTTCATCTTTAGCGTCGAGATAAGCCGCACTTAAATTTGCAACAATACCGTTAATAGGATCATCCGTTAATGTATCCCATTTTACTGTTAAGCCATAACCCGTACGTCGTGATTGATCTTGAAATTTTCCATTTTCGTCATCATAACCATAGGCTTTACTTATCACGTTCGCATCTATTGCTCCTGCAATAGTTAAATTGTCTTTCTGCCATGCAATAACAGGACGCATATAAATAACATTTTTGCGATTATCAAGTTTACGCCCGTGGTACTCTTGGTCTTTAAAAACGGACGTTCCATCTTCAATTAAAGTATTTAGTTCAAAATACCAATCGTTATAGTATGTGTTAACCATCATACTACCACCATCACTACTACGACCTCGCCCTTCTTTCATCATATAAATATAGCCAAATCCATCACCATATAAATCATTTGCTGTATTACCTGAATACTCAACAAAAGTATCTTGATTTAGAGGGAACATGTCGTAAGCTTCATAACGACCAATTTTATATTGCCATTTATCACGCTGCCCAAAATAGAAAACAGCATCATCTAAATTCATTTTACCTGTCATGTCAGCCATGGGCTGAGCGCGAAACCCCGCATAATTGCCGTTTTTTAATTCTCGTTCACCATCCACACCAATCAAAATACGCCCGTTAAGTGACCATCTTTCATTATCATTAAAGTCTTTTTGATGGCCAGGTATCATTCTCATCGATGTTAGTTGCCCTTTCTTACTTGCAGCATCGATATTATATTCAACGTCACCATACAGTTTGAGATCACCCCAATTTGTATTGGTAGAAAAAAAACCTTCACCTTCTTTATTTTTCGTATTCGTAAGTTGAGCCGATTGTTTTTGTTGGATCTCATTAAGTTGAGTTTGTGCAATATTGGCTTTTGCTTGAGCTTCATCAGATTGTTTTTCTAATATAGCAACGCGCTGCTCCATGTTGATGCCTGTAACATGATCCGTTGTTTTCTTTTCTTGAGGTAGGCTGTTGGAATTAATTAATTGCTCAAGGCGAGCTGCCTTTTGTTCTGCGACAGCAGCTCTCGCTTCAGCGGCAGCCGCACGTTGTTCAAGAGCATTTAACCTTGCTTCAATTGCACTTATATCGGTTTGTGCGTTTGCATATAATGGCGTAGTGAGTATTAAACTTATCAAAACAGATAATGCTTTTACTTTCATTCGAATATTCCTAAATTAGCAAATGTTGGTTTAACAGGTACGGCAAATACATAACAATCAATTTAGTTGTTCGATTGTTCTATCTGATGAGCGTATTGTTATTCTTATTCG
>NZ_MIIZ01000880.1:0-2221 GCF_001743005.1 Shigella sp. FC1967
TTTCATTTATTCATCAGTTGTCGATGAAGACGGAAATGCTGGTTGGGATACCTTTAGTGGTACATCAATGGCAGCACCTCATGTTACTGGTGCGATGGGTGTACTGATGTCACGTTATGGCTCTATGAATGCGATGCAAGTGCGTGACGTGATGTTTACAACGGCTAATCATCGTAACCCAGATGGATCTTTATATGATAGCTGGACTGCGGCTGAAGGCACGCCAGATGTACGTTATGGTTGGGGGACTCCAGATTTAGATAAAGGGATGTATGGTCCTGGTCAATTCTTAGGGAAGTTTGAATATAACCTAAGCATGACACCACTTGATGTTTGGACAAATGATATTTCACAAGCCGCATTAGATTTACGTGAACAAGAAGATCTCGCATGGTTGAAGGAATATACAGATAAAGGCATTGCTGCTGGTGGTGATTATGTTTTAGGAACTGATTTTGTTATCAACGATGGTAATTCAGATCCAACCTCACACATTGTCAGCAAAGAAGATGCTGAAAAATGGCGCCTAGCGTATTACCAAAAACGCGCTGATGCTATTAAAGCGAAAATTGACGCTGGGTTATATGATGGCGCTTTAGTCAAGCAAGGCGAAGGTACATTAGTGATGACGGGCGATAATACTTATCGTGGTGGCACAACCGTTGAACAAGGTACTTTATATGGTTTTACAGAATCGTTTGGTACAGAAGCGGTTAATGTTAACGGTGGTAAATTAAGTGTAATTGATCGTTATAACGATACCTTTACTCAACAAGGTCAATTAACATCTAATGAAAGCCATAAAACTAATATTAATATCAATGATAAAGGCACATATTTAGTGACTGTTGGACATGATGTTAATGTCAGCAATATATCCTTAAATAAAGGCGCAAATCTAGATATTGGTGCAGATAATGTAGGCCAATTAAAAGATATTTACCTTAATAACACGATTTCAACAGGTACAGTTAATGCAGGAAATTTAGTTGATAATCGTGTTAAAACAAAAATGCTAGCGAATAATAATCCAAATAATGATTATGCGTTATTTGATAAAAATGTTTCTGTAAAAGACAACGTCATTACAGGGACATTAAGTAAGAAAGAAAATACCTCGTTGGCAACTTTCGCAAATAATGAAAATGGTCGTTCTATTGCTAATGCTTTAGATAATACAGGCGGTGGTGAGTTATTTAATGCTGTACTTCCTATGAATGAAAGAGATCTGAATAAGACCTACGGATCATTAGGCAGTGATATGTATTTAAATGCCAACAGTGCGAGTGTGGTTAATGTTTTAGGGTTAACGCGTACAGTGAAAGATCAGGCCATGGGTATTGGTCAAGGTCGTTATGCTAAATTGGATAACAGCAACGCACGTATTTGGATGACAGGCATTGGTCAATGGGGGAATGCTGACTATGGTCACAGCAATATGGATGTTGATTTCTATGTGGGGTTATTAGGCGCAGAAATTGATGTGACTGAAAATACTAAGGCGGGTCTCTTCTTTGGTGCGGGTTCAACTAAATATAAAGGTAATGAACACGGTAAAATAGACAGCAACGATATCCATATTGGTGCTTATGGTGTGTCTAATTTGTATGATGTGGCTTCATTAAACTATGGTTTCACACATACTAACCAAGATAGAGATGCAAAAAGAACACTTTGGGTAGGACAAAATGCGGGTTATAACTCTACAAGTTATGATGCAAAAATTACTCAAATCTTCTTAGAAGGTGCTTATACTCAATTTAATACTAATCAATACACTATTGAGCCATATGCAGGATTTAGCTGGTTGCGTGTATCAACAGATGATATCAATGAAAATGTCGGTAATATGAAATTTACCACTAAGACTGATTCACAAGATATTCAAGTCGGTACTATTGGTTTACGTGGTGGATATCCATTTATGGCGGGTAACGTTAATATGGCATTAAAAGGCGATATTTCTGCTAGCCATTTATTTGGTGACAATCGCCCTGAATCACGCCTATTCTTATCAAATTCCGGTGATGCAACATTACGTGGTGGTAAATTGGATAATTTATTTGGTGTTGGCTTAGGTGTTGATGCACAATTAAGTAAATCAACGACTTTCGGGCTGTTTTACCAAGGCCAATATAATAGTGATGTAAGTTCAAGTGGTATCAATGCAACATTGAAAATTAATTTCTAAATTTATTTGTTATTTTTTAATATTTAAAGT
>NZ_MIIZ01000881.1:0-2213 GCF_001743005.1 Shigella sp. FC1967
AGAGGTATAGATAGTTAGTGTTTTCCCATCTTTATCAGAAACGCCATTATATTCTTCTCCTTCTTCTGTTGTGATTTTATAAGAAGTGAAAGGTAATGGTTCTCCTGTTTGTTCACTCGTTAATACATATTCACCACTAAAACCTCGAGGTAGTTCATTAATTGGAGTTGATAAGGAAGCCGCTCCCATTTTTTGTACATTCGATGATCTTAATAGAATATTTTTAGGACAACCTAGCTCAATATTTCCATCTTTAAGTGTTATATAGGCGTCACCACAATTTAAAGTGAGTTCTTGATTAGCTTTAATAAGAACCTTTCCTTGTTCACTACTTAATAATATATTACTTAACGCAATGGCATTTAATTCATCATCCTGAGCCTGTAATTCTAATTTTCCTTGTCCCGCAAATAATTTCATTCCTGATTTTCTAGCAAACAAACTTATTGTTTCACTCGCTGTTGCTATTATTGAGTTTTCTGCACTAATATCCGTATTATGACCCGATATGATGCCAATGCTTTCTACTCCAGAAGAAAGCATAATAGCTTTGGGACTTAAAATACCGATACCTTTTGGTGCATGTAAAAGCATACCTGCGGAGGATAAATGTTTTAAAGTTGTGTTTAAACTTGATTGGCAGTCTAAATCATGGCTACTTGCATGAGCTGTTATAGCTGCTTTTTGTAGATTTCTAGCGAGTGACAGAGCCTGCTCTAATTGCTCAATCGCCTCCTCCATTGCCAGCACTTCACCACCTGCTTTGGCTTGATTATCTGCACTAATAAATAACCCTTTACCTGCTCTTATAGCTCCCCAACTGTCAGTGCGTAATTCAAAACCTTCGCCACGTTTATCACGATTGGCATCAACAATAACGCGCAGTCAGTGTGCCTGTGATAATTGGGCGAGGTTTAACAGCTGGACGCCAGCAAAGAGTTTCACTATAAGGTATAGCGTTAAATCGGACTTTAAGCAATGTGCCGTTATTTTCTTGCCAGATATCAGTTGTTAGATTGGGAGTGAGTTTTTAGATAGAAAGGGGCGTGCCGATGAGGAGTTGGATTGTTATTTTTCTGCGCCAAAAAGTGCCATAATGATTTTTTAATCTATTAGAGATCTTAGATGATAAACTCATAGAAAAGTTATTATTTATAATTTCTTTTCCAGAATAAATATTATTCATTTCTTTTATTTTCTTGATCAAAAATTAAGTAACAGATTGAAGTTATTGAAGATAACACAACATATATTAATTTTTGGTTTGTCAATCTTGAATAGGTAGGAAACAAAAAACCAAAGATAAAAATATAATTACTCCCAGAAAAAAAACAATAACAATGTGCTTATTTATATTTAATTTAGGTGGAATAGGAAGAGTTTTTTAGTAAAATAGAATCCGGTCGTATCATCGCTTATTCCCAAAAATAAGTTTTTTTAAAATTATCGTTTCCAACGACGTCCTGTCACAGCAATACCTTCTTTATAACGCCAAAAAAGCAAATAACGCCAACGCCATTTCATGTCCACACCATGACAATCAAAATTATAAGGATCATGCTCACTGATATGACAAAGAGCTTCAACTTCGGATGTCCATTGGGGAATTTTACTGGTTTGAAAGGTCAGCCAACGAGCCGCTGCATGTGCTATATTTACGGGAAGCATAATGATTGAACCAATAAATCCACTGCGCATAGTTAACATCCAAAGCCCTATTCCAAACGGCTCTTTTCGTTCATTGATAGGTAAAAACCAACTGGAAATATCAGCTACTTCTTTAACACCGTTTTTATCTTCCATATAACGGCGTATCAACTCCCAGAAGCGTAGCACATATATTTTTTTCGGCGCATACATACTCACCGTAAAGGTATCAATAACCGTAATGCCATCTTCAGCTAAAAGATGTCCACACAGATACCACATTTTAGGTGTCATCCCATCGGGCTTTTCCCTTCGCATACAAAAATAGATATCTTTCCAAGGTATAGTTTGTACTTCTCCATTAACTCTAAATAGATGAACCAGTTGTTTTTTACGATTAAAACGAATGGGATAATGAGTATAAATAAAGCATTCGATTTTAAGGAAAAAAAAGAGCAAAAAAATAAAACTTGGTATTGATATTGATATTGATATTGATATTGATATTGATATTGATATTGATATTGATATTATATACCAATCGATATTTAATGGAAAAAAAAACA
>NZ_MIIZ01000882.1:0-2210 GCF_001743005.1 Shigella sp. FC1967
TAAAGCAGTCCCGAATAGGAAAAAAACTGAGTTTACCCGCATTAATTGTAGGAAGTACTTCGCCCGATTTACTCTATTCTTTTGGTTTATATCAATCAGCAGCAACGGCACATGATTTATTAGGTTGGTTTTATACTGCATTTCCTTTTTGCTTGCTGATCTTTATTCTAAATTATTTACTGAGAAATCCATTAAAGTGCGTATCACCTATACCACTATATGAACCGATAAAACCCACAATTCAAGTATTAATACTATTTGTTTTATCCCTGTATATTGGAGCAGTAACGCATATTGTATGGGATTCTTTTACCCACGAAACAGGAACCGCCGTCAGATATTTTTCTGTATTACAAGCACAATTATTACAAGGAATGACAAATAGCCAAGAGATTGCTATTTATAAATTATTACAACATTTAGGTTCTATACTAGGGCTACTTTATTTATGTTGGAAATATATTGAATACCAGCGAAAACAAGACTATTCAATACAAAAAAGAAAACCGTACTAAGTTATTTCGCTTAATAGGGGTCGGCTTTTTGTCTGGGTTATGTGCTTTGCCTTTAGCTTTGCAATTCTCAAATAAAGGGCAGGGAATTAACATTAATCGATTTATTTTCCTTGAGCTTTCTTTGGCGGTACCTTTTTTTCTTCGGTTTAATGATAATCTTAGGATTATGGTTATATCGAACTAAAGCTTGACCAAATAGATCCTAAAAAGCCCCGTAATATAAAGTTACGGGGCTTTTCTTTGAAATAAGAGGTAGTTAATACAGAAATTTTAATTATCCATTAGTTTTTAAACCACAGCATAACCTCTTCATAACTTCCTTGATAAATAATTTTATCTTCCTTTTTGCTTAATTGATAACGATACATAGGATCGTAATATTCTTTAAGTAAAGGGGTTAACCAAGAGAAATGTGCCTCAGTTGTGGATCCTTTTTTCTGTATTTCTAGGGCGTTATCTAGCAACTGAGTTAATTCCATTGCTCTTTGAGAGCCTAATCGACGGCGGATAGCAAATAAACCATGATGCAAGTAATCACTGTATGCTTGCCAACCTTTTTCTTCGCCATACGCGACCAGATAATCATGAGTCATGCGATCAAAGTATTCTTCCTTCAAGCGTTCTATGCGTCGTTCTAAGGGATCATCAACAACAACGATTGAAGCTTCAACCATTTTTGATCGTAAGCATTCAGGTAATCCATTAGCACCAATTGCACGACCTTCATCTTCAAGCACCCAGCGTGTATATTTCAGTGATTTTTTTAACATTTCAACACCAAGGTGATTTTCAAATGTCGCTTGAGGAAATTGATCTTCCACTGTGCGACCAAAAGACGAACCTCGATGATGTGCAATACCTTCAAGGTCGATACCTTCCGGTAATGACCGCACTAAAGTCGTTTTTCCATTACCGGTGCATCCACCAATCAAGATAATAGGCCGCTGAACCAATTCATTGGTCATTTCAATTACAGTCTGTCTTAACGCCTTATATCCACCTTCAATTAATGGGTAATCTATACCTATTTCTTTAAGCCATTGCTGAACAATATGAGAACGCATGCCGCCACGAGCACAGCAAATATAACCATTGGGAAATTGCTTACAAGCTTCGCGCCAAGCTTCGATACGGTTATCACGAATTTCACCACTAACCAATTGATGTCCCAAATCAACTGCTTTTTGTGAACCTTGTTGTTTATAACAAGTCCCAACAGCAGCACGCTCTTCATCATTCATTAAAGGCAGATTAATCGCATTAGGCATCGAGCCTTGATTAAATTCAATAGGCGCACGCACATCAATGATAGGGGTGTTATTAGCAAGAATATGTCGAATATTTTGATCTGAAAACGCTAATTCCATAATAAAAAATCGTAGTATCTCGTCAGGCTGAAAGATTAGCTACTATACTCTTAAAATCCGATAACGCCCATAATTACAGTCATATTGAAAACGGATCTCTACTTTCAATAAGAAAAATTTAAGATAAAGCGATGGATTGAAATATAAAAAACGTCTAACATCTATTCAATGTAGTGTTTTAGATTAATTCATCAAACATGCTGTAAATAAAATACTTTAAGTATTTAAATGAATAAAAACTTAATCGAAAAATGACAGGTACATTACCTTGAACATAATAAGAAAATATTATCGTGTTAACTCACTTGAGCATCTTTGTATTCGCTGT
>NZ_MIIZ01000883.1:0-2208 GCF_001743005.1 Shigella sp. FC1967
AATAAAAGATAAGTTAATTACTCTATATTTTAACGCAAAAAGCAGTTGATAGCTCCATTTTTTACTGGCAATCAAGATTAAAAAACCAGTTTAAATGTGAATATGTGAGCTATCATATCCATAATAATTTTTTTTGTAAAACAATAATCTTTATACCAATAAAAGATAAGTTAATTACTCTATATTTTAACGCAAAAAGCAGTTGATAGCTCCATTTTTTACTGGCAATCAAGATTAAAAAACCAGTTTAAATGTGCGTTATAGTATGATGCTGAAATTAAAATTTATATAGATTTAATAACCATCAAAAGATACTAAACTAGAATTTTAAATCGATTATTAAATTTATTTTAGATATAAAAAACCTATTGTTTGTTTTGTGTTATAGTATATTGTTCTCTTTGTGATCTTGTAGACAAACGTGTTGTTTTTAAAATTAAAACAGCCTTACTTATTAATCTTATGAAAAATAAGTGTTTTTTTTAGTGTTTAGTGAGTTGATTAGCACGAAAAGCGAGAGAATAAAAAAGATTACATTTACCAAAACTATTATTCTAGGTTGTTTTTTATTTTTAGCATAAAGAAATATGCTTATTTCTAGAAATGGAGTTACGCTACTTTGCTCAAAATGAGATTATTGCAGCTGAAGATTACATTGATAATAGTGATGAACATCACCCTGAGCGTATTGCGTGCCATGCACAAGCGACTTTTTATGATAATTTTACGCAAACAGGTAAACTAATAATAAAACAGGTTGCTGTGAGTGAAAGGCCTATGCCTAAAGATGAAATGCCAATTATTGGAGAAATATCGCCTTATCAGGGATTATATATTGTTATTATGCACGCGACGTGACATTGTCACCTTTGTTATGTGAATTAGCTGCACAAGCACTCATTTACAAAAAAGCGGAACCTCTATTAACGCCTTATCGAGTATCACGATTCAGCTAGAGAACTATTATGGATGCACAACTGTATAAAGAATTTAAAATAGTAGAAAAAGCCTTTTGGTCAGAAATTTGTGAAAATAATATTCGTATTGGTGATCATACTCACTGCTTTATGACACCAATGGATGCTGCCATTTTTAACTTTATTTATTTGCGCCAAGGTGCAACAGAAAGCTCATTCCAGCAAGCCAGCACCCTTTTTACTTCGCAGAAAAAAAAATCATATTTTGGTATTACCAGAGTCCTTATTGCCTGAATTCGAAGAAATAATCAAAAACGCAGGTTATACCGGTGATGGTATGACAACGGCCATGTATTTAACGCTATCAGACGCGGTTTATCCTGCTTATCGCAATAATCCTTGTGATATTATTCTTACCAATCATAACCTCGCACAATGGGCTCATCCGTTAAAAACAGCTTTCCCTGTGGGTGATGATAGTGAAGATACCATTATTAATGAATATATTCGTTATCACCAAAAAGCATTGGATAATGGGGCAACCATTTTCCATTATGCGTTATTAGTTGAAGGTCAACCCGTCTCGTCATTAACGCTAACAATACATGATAAGTTAGCGCGTTTTGATGATATAGGGACAGATATTGCCTATCAAGGCAATGGTTATGCGACACATTTAATTAAACATGTTTTAGAGTTTTGCCGTGAACAAGGCGTTGAGCGTTGTTTCTTAGATGCATCAGCAGATGGTTTAGCGCTATACCGTAAATTTGGTTTTAAATCGCTCTTTAACTATCTCAGCTTTATTAAAGAGTAAAAGCATAATATGAATAGGCTCAATCATGTCTGTTGAGCTTATTTTTCAAATAGTCATAAAGGTAAGCCTTTTCTCGGCATCTCGTTTATCTTTATCGCTAATTTGCCTTATTACACGACAAGGATTTCCAACAGCAACGCAATTAGCGGGAATGGATTTTGTTACTACACTGCCCGCCCCTATAACGCAATTATCACCAATAGTTACACCAGGTAAAATAATGCACCCTGCACCTAACCATACTGAATGACCAATAGTAATAGGTAATGCATATTCCAGTTCATCGTTACGTATTTCAGGATCAATAGGATGAGTTGCCGTTAAAATACTGACATTAGGCGCACACATCACATTGTGTCCAATTTTCACGGGTGCACAATCTAATATTGTTAAATTAAAATTAGCGTAAAATGCTTCACCAATTTCAATTAACTGACCATAGTCACAATGAAATGGCGGTTCAAATAGTGAAAT
>NZ_MIIZ01000884.1:0-2207 GCF_001743005.1 Shigella sp. FC1967
AATGAAGGTTATATTCCTCGTCATCGTTATCAAGAAATTGAGCGTGAACTCGCTGAAAATAATAACCATCTTAATGATACATATGGACAAATAAGTACATTAGAAAAACAAAAATTGGAATATCAACAAAAAATATTGCAACGTAATGCTAATTTTTATCAATCGGCACGTACTGACCTTAACCAAGTTCAATTACAAATAAGTGAAACAGAAAAACAACTTATCATTGAAATTGATAAACTAAAAAAGATGCAAATTACGGCACCTATTTCAGGAATAGTAATGGATTTATCTGTTTTTACTCAAGGTGGTGTTGTAAGAACAGGTCAAACACTAATGGAAGTTGTTCCTCAAGATCATCAATTAATTATTGAGGCACGTTTAGCGCCCCATCTTATTGATAAAGTTACCCCTGGTCTTCCTGTTGATTTAATGTTTAGTGCATTCAATCAAAATACAACCCCAAAAATTCCCGGAGAAGTAACATTAATTTCAGCAGATAGACTTATTGATGAAAGAACAACAGAACCTTATTATCAAGTGTTTATTAATGTTAAAGATAATTCTGTTCTTATCAATAATAAAAACAAATTAAAAGCTGGAATGCCTGTTGATGTATTTATTAATACAGGGGATCGTTCATTACTAAATTATCTCTTTAAACCTGTTTTAGATAGGATCCATACTTCATTGACGGAAGAATAATGATGCCAATAAAAAAACTCTCTGCTATTTTATTTATATGGATGCTAAGTTTTCATGCTATTGCGATCAGCTTGTCTGATCTTTATTTCTTAGCAGTAAAAAATGATCCTACATTTAATGCTGCAATAAAAGAACAAGTTGCGGGTAAAGAGTATGAAAATATTGGATTATCTCAATTACTCCCAACCGTGCACGTCAACTATCAAAATAATCCTCGAAATTGGCAACGAAAAGTTTATCCGATTAATACGAATAAAGGAGAAATAAGAAAAACAGAATATCAAAATTATCAAAGCCATTCTGTCAGTGCCATTATTAGCCAACCACTCTTTGATTACACGGCATTTAGTGATTACAAATCATCAGTAATCAAAACATTATTATCTGACAGCCGTTATCAAGTGAAATTTTCCGAGTTAGTAATCAGATTAGTGGATAATTATATAGAATTGGCTTATGCACAGGATAAATTATTATTAAATCTTTCACAGCAAGAAATTTATAAACAACAGCTAACATCAAGCCAGCGTTTATTCGAATTAGGAGAAGGAACAAAAACAGATATTTCAGAGATCCAAACGCGATTATATTTAACTCAATCTCAATATACAGATATCCAGCTTGAGTTAGATAATGCTAAAAATAAACTCAGTTCAATGATTGGTACACCACTACCTCATGCCGAACATATAGCAAAATTAAGCAATAATAGTTTTATATTACAACCTATCACACCCAATAATTATGAATCATGGGAAAATGAGGCGATGAAAAAACAACCTCAATATTCAAACCGCTCGTTATGAAATGGCAATAGCAAAACAAGAAGTGGAAAAAAAATAGAGGTGAATTTTTCCCCAACGGTACAACTCTATGCTTCTTATTCTAATAGTGATTCCGATAGCAATAATACCGTAAATCAAAAATATCAATCAGCGAACGTTGGCGTTTATGTCAGCTTACCTTTATTTAATGGTGGAAAAACAACAGCGTCAATGCGTCAGTCTACTGCATTGTATCAAATGAGTGCTTTTGAAAGAGATGCAATTATCCAGCAAATCACGCAAGAATTACGTCATCAATACCAAATATGTACAACGAGTCATATTAAATTGAATGCCTATGAGCAATCCGTTTCCTCTGCTAAATTGCAATTAGATGCGACTCAAAAAAAGCTATATTGGTGGGCAGAGAACAATGGTCGATGTTCTTAATGCTGAAGAATTATTATACCGTGCTCAACAAGATTTAGTGAAAGCTAAATATGATTATATTCAGGCTTGGACATTATTACATCAATATACTAATACATTAGATATTGAAAAAATAAAATTAATTGAAGGTTATTTTCAATAAAACAGCTAAATCTTTTTATAAGATATATCTACATAATTATAAAAGCCCTAGATCATAAATAGATTTAGGGCTTTTAATTATAAGCAATAGTTGATTGCTTATTTTAGCTAGCGGGTATCATCACTTCTTTTTAGTACCGTACAACG
>NZ_MIIZ01000885.1:0-2196 GCF_001743005.1 Shigella sp. FC1967
TAAAATAGCAATTAATTCAGCTTCACCGTTTAATTGTAATTGAGTGGGGATGGAATTGTCTTTTACCCAATTAGTTAATAACATTTCGATTGAATCAAATTTCAATGGAGTTACAGGTAGTGAACCAATAGCTTTACGTAATAAAGCAAGGCTACTCTCTGCATTTTTACTAGTTCCTGTAAATACAACTATTTGATGATCGATAGTGTTTATCCAAATATAAACAGTTGAGTATTTGCTAAATGCTCGTGGTAATAAAGAGTAAATGACTTCATCTTTAATTGTAGCTTTTTCCGTTTTCTTTAGCTTTCTTCCTTGCTCCCCTTCAAGTTTCTCTACTTTATGTTGAGTTTCTTTTTTTGATGACATTAGTAGGTAGGATTTTTTTCTTCTTTCCTGATTGCTAATAACAAATGTCCTTTACACTCAAAGATTAAATCATCATTGAATGCAGGTGAAACAAAGCCAACAGTAGACATATCAGTCGGCTTACATTCAACCCATTTTAAATTTTGGATGCAGCTATTTAACTCCTCTGCATCAACCGATTTGTTTAGGTTATAAACAATCATTGCTTTTTGATTAAAAAGAGACACGCTATTTCTCCTCACACGGTTTATTCACTTCACACAATAAGAAAGGGCACTAGCGAGTTGACATAATCCTGATAAGACATTTCACAAATAATGCCAGTACCCTTGCTTATTGAGTTAGTTTTAGTGATTAGTGGTTAACACCGAGTCGCTATACTCGCTTATTTCCTGAACGCTCTGTTTTTGTATTGGCTACCTTATTTGTAGCTCAGTCGATTTATCAGGTCTTATCACATTACTAGCGTTGCATCTCGCATGAGAACGCTAACCACCAATCCTAAAACTAACTTTATAAAAATGGCTGACTGAGCAGAACATTATCACCACAACCCCTTTTAATGGTAAAAGACTCAGCCAGCCATTGTTTCTCTTCACACGTTCTCTTCACACATAAAAATCATTTACTTTGTATCTGAATAGCGCTTTTTATTTTGTACTTGTCTATTTCAGCATCCAGTTTTTCTAGTTTATCCACCAGCTCTTGACGTCTCGCGTTTAACTCACCGAGGACTTTGATAGACGATAGTTTCTCTTTCATCCAATCAACAACATCTGCATCAGAGAAATTAGCTGGCGGTATGATTACTGGTTCAGTTGTCATGATGGCTCCTACAATTCAATTCATTTTTCATCAACGATTGTTATCTTATAGATTCAGTATATGCATTACACGCAAATGCGTCAAGCGCATATATTGTTTTTTGTCAAAATAGAAACGGACGGGTTTTATCCGTTTGACTTTTTATTTATGTCTTTAAAAATCTCAGATTGGGATGGAGATCGCTTCTTTAGAGGGGAGAGGGTACAAAAAAGCCCTCGCTGGGAGGGCTATTCTTTATTTGTATTTGTGAGGTTATTTATTAGCTCATTTTTTTTCTTTGCTTTGTTATCTCTATGCAACATTAAGCTTTTAAAAGACTGAATTTCATCCATGATGGATTTTATATATAACAGAGTTGATAGTGAGGAAAATATTAAGCCAAAACATATTGATATAATACTACCAAAATAAAGATTTAAGTTTTTCATTAAAAACATAGTTACAATAATTACTGCTGAAATTATGTAGAAAAAAAACAAGTAAACATAGCTTTAGTTGTTTTGATCTTACTATTCCTTTTAACCGTCTTAACTCTGATGAACTTAGTTGAATGTGTTCATTAGATTCTGGTAATTTCAGCATTGCTTGTACACAAAAGGAGCTTGGAAATATAAATAATGTAACTAAAATCCATGGGGTAATATTGTTGTTTAAGTCAATATATCCTATAACTATTTTCGTTAAAACAAACCCAATGATGAAAGCTATAATCATTATTAACAATAATCTACTTGTCTTCATATAGCCTCCTAATTTATTGATATCCTTATTCTATTTCTCCATCTTTGACTTGTGATAAAAGCCACTTATGCATGACTAAATATAGGTGATTCTCATCGATCAGTCCATTGTTATATTGCACGCTTAAGTTACCTTTTAAGCTTTAATTGTCCACCTTTTAATGACTCCGCCTCCAGTGAGATCTATCTGTATGTCTTCTTCATCAATATGTCTCATTGAGCAGGCTAAACTTATCTAAGTACTCTTTTTGCCCCTGATTTT
>NZ_MIIZ01000886.1:0-2195 GCF_001743005.1 Shigella sp. FC1967
AAAGAGCGCCGCCGCAATATGGCAGGGCGTACAGGCTGTGGTATTTGTGGAACTGAACAACTAGAAGAGATTTTCCGACCTATTACACCGTTACCTTTTTACACAAACGTTTTTCACTGTCAAATCTTGATAAAGCCTTAGCGCAAATGACAACGGTTCAAGAAATCGGTGAGCTAACGGGGTGTACACATGCTGCGGTTTGGTTGTCACCAGAAGGTGAAATGCAAGGAGGATGCGAAGACGTTGGTCGTCATGTTGCGCTTGATAAACTTTTAGGTATGAAAGCACAAGAAAAATGGCATGAAGGCGCGGTATTAGTTTCAAGCCGAGCAAGCTATGAAATGGTACAAAAAGCGGCGATGTGTGGCACAGAAATTTTATTTGCTGTTTCTGCCGCAACCTCTTTAGCTGTTGAAGTTGCTAATAAATATAATGTTACGCTGGTGGGTTTTTGTCGTCGCGGAAGAGCAACGATATTTACTCATCCACAACGACTGACAGACTAATTAATATCGTGGAACATCCACAAGTTAGGCTCAAGATAAGTGCCAGATTGGTGTTGAATATCAATACTAACCGGTGCAAGCCCCATAGGAATGGCATAATCACCACTCGTGGGAAACCGTAAAGAAGTCCATTGTTCCCATGTTTCTTTTGGCGCTTCTATTTTCATAGACTGTGGGGCTATTTTAATAATCGTCGCACCTAAACGCCAATGTGTGCGTATCCAAGGATCAAAGGGTTCATTGTTATCATTTTTCCACTGGCAATACTCTTCAAAAGAGTGCAGAGGATAGCGGTGCTTTAATGTCGGTCTAACAGGGACGACAACACCAAGATAACCTTGATCTTTAGCGTAAGCTTTTAGGGTTTTAATTAAACGTTGCGGAATTCCTTGGCCACGATAACGGCTATCAACGGTGACTGACAATGCTGAAATAAGTTGGCATGGGCACTGTTTTTCATCTGCTTGCATACCTAATTCAAATACACAATCCCAGCCATTATCAGGAAGTGCATTAAAACTGTTATGTTTCCAAGGGAAAGCGACAGCGTTTATCACACCAATGACTTCTTCTTGATCATTTTCTTTTAATACGGCGAGAAATTGGTAATGAGAAAAAGGAGGTGCGTATAAGCGATCCCAATAGCTTTCATTAACAGAGGTTCCCATCATAAAAGCGGGCCAATGATCAGCAATCATTTTTTCTGCTTTTTCGAGTAAATCAGTACGAGACTGAAAACTCGTCATTACGATATTCTTCATAGTGAATTAATTTATTAGTAAACGTAGTAAGCGGATTATGACCACAATGCCCCTAATTTGTAATCCCACTCTTTAGGTTTGATCGGGATACGCCCTGCATTTGGGGTAAAGGTGATTTCACTAAAGATAAGCTTGTTTTCAGACATTAAAAAGTCAACTCGGCAATAATTAAAGTCATTTGCCATTTTAGCGGCTAATTGCAACATATTTTCAAATTGAGTTGGTTTTTCAACAGGTTCTGGGGTATTGGGAGCTTCTAATGTAATGGGTTGTAACTGCCAAGTTGTGTCATATACATTTTATATACTCATTCCCTTTGGTATCAGAAATATCAATTTTCAGCGTAATGCGGCTGACCATTAAAGCAATGAAGACGACAAGTCGTTGGTATCATTGGATTGTGTGTATCAAATAAATCAATATATTCTTCACAGATGATTTGAGCTTTGATGTTTTTATAATGCCATTCACGAGTGATGGGATAGAGATTACGTTTTAAATGAAATTGAAGCTTTTTCTTTGCTTTTTCAAAATCAAAAGTGGATTTATCAAGGCATATAAGGGTACTACCACTATCGTGATTACATTTAAGTACAAAAACGTGAAGGGAGCTGAGTGATATCGATTTCATCGGGATGAGAATAGGTATTAATGAGAGGCACCAGATAGTGCGGGCCAATTTTTTCTATCACATATTCTCTTACTTTGATTTTATCGGCTAAGCGCGTATAAATTGGATTTCGATCGAATAGCATACGAGCATTAATTTTTTTCATTAAGTGATGTCGGTATTTTAAAGTTGGGCTGATAACCTAAGTTACGAATAAACTTATTCTTTAAATACACACGATCAGGTAATGCGATAGTTCGAAATTGCTTGAAATAATATTCTATGATTTTCATAAACTAATGATTATTTAAAATAGAT
>NZ_MIIZ01000887.1:0-16269 GCF_001743005.1 Shigella sp. FC1967
CGCTGGCTCTTGCGTTTGCTTGGCTGTAATTTCCTCAAGTTGGCGCCTTAGCTCACGGTTTTCTTTCTGAGTATCTTTAAAGCCTTTTCGAAGGTCTTTAACCCACTGGGGGGCTGTCTTCCCCTCAATTGAATCATCGTCATCAGTTAACGAGATTTCTTCATCGCCGATTTGCAAGGAGTAATCTTGCTCCTGCTCGACACTATGATCTGGTTTTACTTTAGCAGAATCACCAGTGACAACCTCGGCATTATCAGCGGCATTATTCTCACTAACTTGCGTTGGTTGATCTGTATTTTCCTGCTGTTGTGACTCCTGATTTTCAGACACAGGCACTGCCTGACCATCAATGATCAGTTCGTTTTCCATTTATTACTCCTTAACTCTGCGAGAAGTCCGCAGGAGACTGTTGGTTATTTTGTGATTGAATGGTTTTCGCAACGTCTAGGCTTTGCTTATGCTGCGTATCTGTTGCTTTTAGAATTAACTCGGCATCTGCTCGTGATGAGTCACCTTGTTCCTTCTGGAAGTTGTGTAACATTTTAAGCGCCTCTCTAATTTCAGCGCGCTTTGTGCTATCTGCTGATGCAAGAAGTTGAACAACTTTAGCCTCTGCAACTCTAGCTTCTGTTTGAGCTTGGAATGCTTTAACCTGAATGGATAGCTCTTCATTTTTCGTCTTCTGGACTTCTGCCTGCCCTTGCAAGTACACACCTTGCGCCGCCAATAACTCAGCATTAGGCTGTTGTGCCTGTTGCTGTGCCTGAGCAACAATCTGCTCTTCTTCTGCATTGCGAGGTTTGACGACACCTTGAGTAAGTAGCTGATTGCGGTTGTATTCCTTGAACTCATCAAGACCTTCACCATCCATGTTGTCCAAGATAATTCCCTGAACAACTGCGCGCATCGGATCTTGAGGAAGCATCCCAGCAAGAAGATTTGTCAGCACTGAAACAGTGGCATCACGCCTTGCTGTATAAGATGGCCCTACATCAACCGTGACATCATAACGACCAGTAGATAAATCATTCATGGCTACAATTTCGCCTGTTTGTTTATCTCGTATCGTCACAGACATCAGCGCTATATCATCAGTACCATCCTCATTAACTACGCGAACTTGCCTATCAGATCCATATACTTCTCTAGCCATCGACAGCCATACTTCACCAGCCCGTTTCAAGCTTTTAGCCATGTTATCCAGATAGATAAACGATGCCATATCAGAGCGATGCATGAGGTTATTAACAGTCTCTTTGGCAATATTGCTAGGCATTTGCTGCATTGCCTGACTGGCACCAGTTACTTCCTGAATATCTAAGCTTGTTTGCTGCAACAGTGCAGCCATTGCCTGATTAAGTGGCTGTGGTTGCGTATAACCAATTGCTGATGCTGGCGCAATAACATTGCCTTGCTTATCGGTTATTTCATTCAGAGGAAGGAATGCAGGTCTTTTTGAGTTTCTATCAGCCCAGTGTTTTTCAAGCCCTTTAATCTGTTGCTTGCCAACAATAGGAACTGAGCCGGGGTCTTGTGCTGCTGAATCAGCAAGCATTGACACTTGTAAGTTATAAAGGCGCTGTGCGTCCATTGCTTTTGCAATATGCCCCTCAACTCGCTCGACGTCATCAATAAACCAGCGCTTACCATAAACAGGGATTAAAGGAATGTGCTCACCCGGTATTCTCTGAGCTTTCTCAAGGAATCCATCACCATCGACTACTGACACATAAACTCGACGGCGCTTAACTGTTCTTCGAGCAACTTCAACAAAGCCAATATCAATTAATTCATCACCAACCTGCTCAAGTTGTTCGCTGTCATAGGTAACAACCTCTGAAGTAATTGGGTTTTGGAAGCTGACAACATCAACTGATTCTTTTCTTACCTCATAATACTTAGCGATATAGACAACATCAGAATCAAACCAGTCATAATCCCATGACCTATCAATACCTACATCTAACGTTGATGGGTCTTTTTTGTACTCAGCCTTGTACTTCTCGGCGGATAGCGAGTACATGCAAAAAGCCCATTCGGCATCAGACTTGTCATATTTCTTGGCGTCAGGGTCAAACCACACAGAACGAGACGGATCATAAATAGGCTCGATAGAAATTCGCTGTCTGTCATCCATCGGGTCTAACTCATTGACCAAGTTTGTTGTTAACCTAAAGCAACCAAATCCACCTGTTGCTGCGTCATCAAACGCATTATCACAAGCCTCACCACCGTCAGTCTCTTCGTAGTCAGCACGAAACAAACCATTTAACTTATCGGCTAAATCCTCGCTTGCTTCTTTGTCACCCGGTCTGAACTTAACGGTGATGCGGTTGTTGCGATACTCACTGATGATCCTGTTTAGCTCAGTTGCTATCTTGTTTATTTCAAATTTAGGGTATTTCTCAAAGTGGTCATTGAGTTTAGTACCCGCAGATGTTGCACCTTCCCATTGACCACCGGGCACTCGTGCAAACCGTGTTGCTTCGACGCATTTCGCTCTCACATCTTCTTGCGGTGAGTGCGCACGGTCAAACCTGAGCATTATTCGCTCATGTCTTTGTTGTAGTGTTTCAGCCATAGTTACCAACTAGAAGATGATGGAACGTAGATCTCTGTATCGTCATGAATAATAACAGGGCAATACATAGACATCATGAGGGAGTCAGCCAAGTTAGGTGATGGAATGCCAAGTTTTACTTTCATATCAACTTTGGTCATTAGCTCTAACTTGCCGTTACCATTAAACTTACGTTGAATTTGCGTAAGCTCTGCGAATAGTTTTTCTAACATCTGTTCGCCGATTGCCTCTTTGTCGAAGCTAATCATGTCGTCAGGGCTTGCATATTCTCCATGCTCTACTGCTCGATAGGTTAAATAGAGCCTGTCAGCCAATGCATAGTAGAATTGAGCACGCTTATTTCTGAATACATCACCGATGGTTCGACTATTGTCTCCGCTAACCACTTCATCAGCCCATGCGCCAGATTGATATAAGGCACCCTCATCGAAAGGTGATTCGCTACCTTTGAACATTGTTACTGTTGTTTGCTTTCCAGTGAATGCGTCAGTAACTTGCCTGCGCAATGCCGCTCCCAAGCCGTCACCGTCCCACAAGAAATGGTCAGCACCATCTTTGATAGCTTGCTCAGTAGCCCAGTCAGCACCATCGTTAACATCCATTAGCAAACCTTCTGCAACTTTGTTAACTACTGATCCCCTGCGTGAAACATACCCCTTGGCATCTCCGCCAGTATCAGACGGGTCGTGAGTTGAAATGACCGCGCCTTTGGCTTTCCATCCTAACTTCTTGTGTGCGTCGGTAGCAGCCTCTAGCCATTCACGCTTGATAATAGCCATATCACTAGCGCTTACCGGCTCACCAAGCCAGATATGCCGATATAGTGTTGGATTCTTGCGCTTACATTCCTCCATCTCTAATCTCAGCACGTCAGGAAAGTGAGGGTTATCGGTATAGTTGGCAGTAAGCAAGCAAATATCATCAGGTGGGTTAACAACGAAACGCTGATAGGTGTCATCAAGAATGTTTTTTGGGTTAAAGCTCACCCATATTTCAGAGTTGGGCTTTCTAATTGTCGGGATCAGAATATCCCAACTCTCTTTTGTTACCGCCTCCGCTTCTTCCACCCAACAAACATCAACACCTTCAAGCGATTTAATCTTTGTCGGATTATTCTTGATGCCGTAAAACATAAACTCAGCGCCAGTGCCAAGATGCTTAATCATGGTGCGCTGAATTTCGAACTCATTGTTATAGCCTTCTCTCTCTATGGTATCTTCAAGAAGCCTGATAACTGAGTCACTAATACTGTTTTGCAATTCACGAGCGCAAAGTATACGTACCGGCTGTCTCCTTGCTGCTTCAACGAGAAGCCTAGCTATCGCCCAAGATTTACCGCTACCCCTGCCACCTTTAGCGACTTTGTAACGGTGCGCCTCAATGAATGGCATAAAGATAGGGTTTATCTGTGTCATGCTATTTACCGAATAATGAACTCATAGGTGATGTTTCTATTTGAATTGCGCCGCCATCAGCACCAGTAATTTCCTGTGTAACTTTGTCGCCATACTTCTTGGGAGACATTCTAGCCAGCGACCATTTTCGAGTGTCGATCCTAAGCTTAGCCTTAGCCACCTCAGCGGAATCAGGAAGCACGTCATCAGCTATTTCTAGAATCTCTTCAAATAATGCATCAGCCCTTTGCTCTGTTGCCTTCGCGTATTGGTCTCGAAACTCTGCATTTTCGGATAACCAACGGAATACTGTCGCTTTACTTGGCATTCCAGGTCTCCTGCAAACCGATCGCAAACTTTCTCCCTCTGCAAGCTTTGAACAAATGTCATGAGCAGTCTCAGGCATGTAATCAGACGGGCGACCACCTTTATTTTCCTTTGTCACAGTGACCTCCTTTAATCAATTATCCAGCCCACTCGCAAATGAGCTGTGTAATTAACTACTATGTGAATAAATCTAGTGCTTGCTGAGCATCACGAGCGGCTTTCTGTGCTCGCGCTACAAACTGAGCTTCTGTCTGACATGTCTTATATGCGTCTTTGAATAACTCAAACTTGAGAGCATCGTCTTTAACGAACTCGATAGCTGCTTGAGCCGCTGCGGTATCATTGCCAACTAACCGTAATAGCTCTAAGCGCATTTGATTTTGTGCTGTAATTTCTGTCATTTGATGTTCCTGTGTGAAGTTAATCGCAACCATCATCACGTATCACTACGTTAATCAGGTCGCTTCTAGTCTGTTCCTAGCAGTCAAGATATGATCACTCTCCTTAATGGATAAACGATTTATCTAACCTTGTCGGGGTTATTCTTTGGGAATGCTTTTATCCAGCTCTTCACGGAATTTAACTGGATTATCTGAACCTTCTACTGCCATGATATTTCTCCATTAAAAAGCCCCGCTATTGAGCGAGTCGTAATTAAGATTTTCTTTACTTTGTGGCTAAGGTCACCAGATCAATAAAGTCCTGACAGAACTCTAGTCTGTGTCCGTGATCATCCACGAAGTTATATTTGTTAAAATGTTCTAATATTTCCTCGGGACTTTTCCCGTTAATAGGAGATTTTTTAGTATGAGTAACGTTAGCTTCAAGTGCCCTGGCTGTCACAAGGATCTCGTTGTAAGCTCCAGCGTCAAGGTCGAGAAAATAGACGACCTCATTGATGCTAAATGTAGTTCCTGTGGAAGGGTTATCCGTAAGGATGATCTTGCTAAACAAGCTAGGGAGCACGCTGAGAAGATGCTCAAGAACGCCATCAGAAAACGTTGATTTAAGCTCTTCAATTTTTTTTATCTAATCGACTGGTATCAAATTTAACTGATGCCAGTATTGGGCTTTTCATTTTATCACCTGTCGTTGTTGTTCAATTTCCCGTATTGCTTTCTTGTCTGAATTACATTGCTCAATAACCGATAACAGGGAGATGTTTAACATTAACGACTCTCCCCATGTCATTTGCTCTGGTATGTAGGGCAATAGACAATCAGCGGTTAGGTGTGCTGGTATCGCTATGTGTTCCACTGGCACGTATTCTTTCTGAATAGTCGTGCATCCTGATAAGAGCGTCACTAGGAATAGCAGTATTGGCGCAATCATTATTGACAAGAACAGTTTTGATAACCGTTTTAACTTTTTCAGAATCCACGGCTGACCTATTCCGCTCGTCGCTATTAAGTGATGAGACATTGTTGATAATCCTGAATGTACGGTTGGCGTTTTCTGTGATTGAGTTTTGGCGAGATAACTGATTGGTTGCTGTGTTGTAATCTTTGCTCAGTTTGTCGTAATCATCTATTACCCACCATAGCCAGAATGCAGATATTGCTAGTAGTCCAGCTAATACCTTGGTTAGCGTATTCATATCACTTAACGCCATTGTGCTCTAACGAGTAGTGATTGCCGTCATTGAATCGACCGCCCCACGTACCGCCGATAGATTCCCAATATTCACCAAGTAATTTATGGTCACTTGATGCTGTTAGATATTTACCGTCTTTAAATAGGTTGAAATCCACAGCTAGGCGTTGTGTGTGTAAGCTGTTTTTAATACCCGCACCTGATTTGGCATTTAACTGTGCCTGCTCTGGCGTTCGGTATGCTTCCGAGAATGTCAGCTCATACCCGTTGTCGTAGGCAAAAATAATTAAATCCGCAATCATACGAGTGAACTTGCGTTGTTTCTCACCGAGTGTCATTTGTTAACTCCGAATTTATTTTTGAAGAACGACATTACCGCTTCCACGATTGCACCGATTTTCTTAGTACCTAGGAAGCCAATAAACACACCAAAAAACTGAGCCAAGCTGATAGGCAACTTTGCATACTCCAAAGCAGTAATGATGCCGATACTGATAAAGGCACATATAGCCGCCTCAGATAGAGATGCCTTCCATCCCGAACCTTCTCTTTTCTCTCTGGTAAAAGCAGTCATTCCGGCTAACAAAACGCCAGCGATAAGTGGCGCATTTATTGTTATCCAGTCCCAGATTTGCACCCAGAATTCTGTATTTTTTTCAGGCATGCGCATACTCACCCCCTGCGGAGTGTTCCGTAATTAAAGTTAATAGAACGCCGACTCACAGCTCTTATGTGAACGTGATAACGAGGGTAATTGTTCTGTGGTCGGCATATTTGGTGCACCTAGAACGGATTCGAACCGATAACCCATCGATTATGAGTCGAGTGCTCTACCATTGAGCTACTGGTGCATATAAGAAAAAAGACCGCCTAAGCGATCTTCTGAATGTGAACTATCCGGTAATTCCGGATGGTTGGATTACCACAATGCAAATAAGCACTCTGGATAAATATCAAAAACTTATTCCCTCGAATTCGGGGGAATTAAAATAGAAAGCCCCAAACGTATCGCAAACCAGATTTCTCCGTTCTACGTAGAGGTTATGAGGGGCACTGTTTCTGTAACAAAAACCCCCGCCGAAGCGAGGTCTTGAATGAGGTAAGTAAACTTAAGAGTCACGTAAAGCAACTTACCTTATAATTGTTGCTCATTTGCTCATTTATGTCAATAGCAAGGTTCAGCAATATTTTTAACTTTAGCTACACGTTTACGATTATTCATTGCATTTCGCAGAGGTTCGTACAATAACCACTGTGCGGCCTTGAGCTTTTCGTCAACTTCTCGCCTTAATGTAATTAACGCAGGTTTCTTTAGCTTCCCTCCTGACCTTGTATTCATTTTGCGTGGTTTTGCAACTCGGTGATAGTAAGATGCAATCGACAACTTAGATGAACCATGAGCGTAATAACTTAGTAATATTCCATAAGCCTGTGTGTCAGTGGCGATGACTGAATCTACGACCTGAGAAATCAACATTCCTTCATCGTCATTGCACATAGGTCTTGATGGGTTTTTACTTGGCTCTACTGTTTGCATGAATTTATAAATCATGTTGATCATACGAATATCAATACGACCAGAATATACCCACGCCCCCCATAGATTTAACCAACCATCTAGCCAGCGAAACTGCTCATCTGTTAATTCTTTCTCTCCGATATAGCTCATCTCGCCTCCGGTAATACTGTGTGATAATCATCATTTGCAGTTGTATATAAAACCCTGACACCATCCATCAGTCCGCATAACACTTCCATGCATTCAGCAATCTGGATTACACAGAAATTAACTCGACCGCCTGATCTTGATTTTAAATATCTTGCTTCTTCAATAGCTGCGATTAAGTCAGTGAACATTAAGCCACCTCCGAATATTGATCCTTTCGCCTTTTCTCATACCAACGGGCCCTACGAGTGAATATGGATTTCATTCGCTTGAGATATTCGATGTCGAATTTACGGACCGTGTTATCGTGCTCTAAACGAATTACTCGCTCTTCGCCGATTTTATTGATGAGATTAATGCGATATGGAATGAGATTTCCTGACAGGTCCCTATTGCAGTGAACACAGCCAGCGTGAATATTGAGTAAATTAAATCTTAAATGACGTGCCGAACCCCTTAACCTGTAATGACTAGCATCTACGGACCCACCTCTTACCCCATAATTTAAGGCTCTACCACAAGCAATGCAGGGTTTACCGTAGTCTCGCCAAAAGATGTATTTATTTACTGCCGCTTGGGCCTCTTTGTTCCAGTCTGATTTTGTCTTTAACTTTTCCTTTCTGGCCCGCAATATTTTTCTTTCCTCAGATAAACGTTTCTTACGGTCCTTTTCTTCGGTCCGTTTAATTTCATTTGAGGCGAATTTTATTGCACAAGATGTGGAGCAGACTTTTTGGGTAGATAGGTAGGGAATGAATTCTTTGTTGCAGACTTTACAGGCTTTGAGCTTCGGCTTTTTAGCCTTCGCCACTCTTTTCCTCCTTGATTTTATCCATCACTTCTAAATGAGCGTATTCATCAGCACACTGAGCACACACGTAAATTTCATCACCTGTTAGCGGTCTATTGCATGACATGCATTTCATTTTCCAGCCTCCACTTCTTCAACGAGTCGACTCATATACCAACGAGCCTTTTTCAAATCTTCGACTGGATTAATTTTCTTTTCGTATCGCCAGACATACTTTTGAATATTGCCTTTGAGGTAGCCTAGAAACGCCTCTTTGGTCATGCTGGCTTTAATGGCATCTATGCACTCAATATCACCTGATGCGTAGTGAAGAGGGTTATTTACGTTGTCTATCATTCTTCTTGCTTCCTTTTCAATTCCATATATTGAGAGTTATCAGGTATCGTCACGAAACAACCTATACCTACCGCCCAGCGTTCTACCTGCTCCATGTAGAAATACATATCGCCAGTGTCTAAATCAGAAGTTTTGCGCAACTGTCTAATTAGCTCCACGTCACCTGTGACCGCATTAATCATTTCAACCTCCTCATAACCTAAGAAGGTGTGTTTCATCATCTTTTTGACGCTTTCTTTAGTGTGTTTAATGCCGTTTTTGCATAAATACTTACTGATTTCGTCATACCACAAATGCGAAAGTGAATTCTGAGATAGTGAACGTTTTTTTTTTCCAAGGCTTGATGATGATTCGGTGTGGTTGGTTTGTTGCTAGAACTTCTTTGAGGTGTTGCCATGCGGTATTTTTGGTTGATTCGTGGAAGAGGAAATCTGCTTCCAAGTTACCTCCTGTATTTAATGTTATATCTCCACAGTGTCATGCCACATCGAGAGCAAAAGAAATATGATCCGTCATTACAGCAGTTTTCTTGCTTTTCGAATTTATGACCAGTGAAAAAACATCTGATTGTTGTGATTGCTGAAATGCTCATTTCTTATCACTCACTGTTAGCTCTCCTGTTAAAACGATGCGCTGAATAATCACGGTCAATTTGCATTAATTCTTCTGCTGTCATGTCATCAGAATTATCGGGGTAAATATCGTTATTGTGGGTAAAAGAGAAATCAGCGCCACAATCAGCATTAGTACATTCGATATGATCACAAAGGTGGTTATCTTCTGGGTTAGGCTCGTTCTCGCCACACCATTTAACTTTACTGCCACAAAATGGGCATTTCTTGAGTTCGTTCATACTACTTATCCTTTCTGAAAGGGAGTTTATTTTCGATGTAGTCAATTAATGAAAATAAAATTTGTCGTACGTGTTTTCTGGCAAAGTGGATCGGCGTATCAATTAGAAAAAGTAGAAAGTAAACTATGCTTATTGGGAGCATGAATACAATTAAAACTGTCCATCTAACTAAATAGGTAATCTCGTTGCCTTTAAATTTCGCCCACTTCATCATTCACCCTCTGGCATTGGTGGGAGTGGTAGGTCTTTGATGTACATCCAGTAGTCGAATGTTTCCAGTGGAGCGGAGTCATGTTCTAAGTTGTTATGTGGGAACCATCTGAGTTCATTGTTACTGTCGCAATGAATTAGCTCATAGGTTATGTTTTGAATATGCTCTCCAAAAATAACAATTACCGCCTCACCTTCTGTTGGTAATTTGTCCTTTGTCTTAAACCAATTAACTCCCTCCATTAGATACCTCCTTTCGGTTTAGTCTTTTAACAAACGCATCAGAATCAATTCTTAAAAGGCGATTCATAACCTTTTCACAACGATATGGTTTGTGCATTTTTCGATTGCGGTCCGCTGTCTTTTTCCCGCCTCTCACATATCTACGCTTGCGTGTCATTGCCTCATCAGCGTAGAGCCACATCAACTTTTTAAGTTCTGTTCCTTTCATCACTCAACACCTCGCTTAATTGCCCGCTTAGCTTCTCTGCGTATTGCTATTCCCATGCGTTCTAGCCAGTCTGCGTATTTCAGCAAAGCCTCAGTTTCAGTTTCTAGTCTAGGGAAATCGTCCAAATTCAAACTAACTTCCCAGCCATGAAGTGCCTGTCTTTTGGTGACTTTTATTTTCTGCTCCAAGCGTGTTTTCTCGTTGTAGTGAAGCAACTGATAGGTTTTAACTTTTTTGTCGTCATCCTTTTGGTATGCGACTAGTTCCATCTTAGTTTGCTTGGTTTTCATCACTCACCCCCTCACGATTCCCATTCATAGCCGACTTTAATTGCCAGATCACGACGCATCACTTCTGCTCGCTCATGTAAATCGTCCATTATTTCCTCAAGGCGAAGAGCTAAAGCGTACATCCTGTCTAGGCTTTGCTGTCTGCTCCTTTCTTGCGCCTTAATCACGTATTCGTAATATGCACTCATCTAAAAATCCTCTTGCGTGTTCCCCCACAGGAACTTGATTAGTTAATTTTGATATTCGATTTAACGCTTGCTACACGAATGAAATAACGTAATAGCTCAGTGTTCATCCACTGCTTTTCAGTCAAATGAAATACCCATGAAAGCAACTTCTCTGCGGTGTTACATGAGGAGATAGAAATCTCATATTGATCAACTTCATTGTTACTTAACTGGAAAACAAAGTGATTGCCTTCAACTTTTAAAATAGAACGCAACACTTCAATCCTTTCAATAAAATCATCCGTATCTAACTGCTCTAAATTCATACATTTGCTCCTTGAAATCTTCTCTGTTGTGGTCTGCTACTTTGTTGACAGATGCTAGATGCTTGAGCCTGATCGGTGTCAAGAAAGTGACCATTTTTGAATAATTGATAAACAGTTCCCAATTTCCCAAATCGGTTTTTTGTCACAATTATTTCTGCGTAAGCTGCTGCGGGGGAGTTTTCATTATAGACTGCATCGCGATAAAGCATGATGATGCTATCTGCATCTTGCTCTACACTTCCTGAGTCTCTTAAATCCGCATTTGTAGGTCGTTTGTTCGGTCTCTTTTCAACATCACGAGATAGCTGACTTAGTGAAATAACAGGAGTTCTGATGTTTTTAGCTAACCCTTTCAACGTTGCTGAAATGTGAGCAATAGCCAAATCGTTACGTTCTGCACGAGGCTTCTCAATCAACCCTAAGTAATCGACCATGATCAGCGATAATTCGGGATGACGCTTCTTGTGTCTTGTTGAAATTGCAGTGATTTGCTCAACGGTTAACTTACTGGCATCGACGACCCAGACATTCAAGCCAAGTAAATTACCTGCACCCATAGATACCCTTCCCCAATCTTCGTCACTCATACGAGATGGGTTTCTCAATGCGCTAACAGATAGATTTGCGGATCCTGCAATCTGACGCTCTACGATTTGCTGAGAGTCCATTTCCATTGAGAAAATTAAAACGCATTTCTTGGTGTCAGATCCGATAACATTTTGAGACGCAACGCCTTCTGTAATTTTCAGTGCGATTTCTGTTTTACCCATTCCTGGTCTAGCGGCGATAATGACCAAATCAACAGGGTTGATGCCTCCCATAATTTCATCTAATTCGCGGATCCCCCGTTTTTAGTGTGTCCGACTCCTCGCCTTTGTTAACACGTTCTTGTAAAACTTCCGTGTAATCTTCGATTAACGATGACACATGGACGGGTGCGATATCACCTTTCGAAGAATGCATATCAGATGCCTGAGCAAGAAAACTTCCCATTGCCTCACTGGCTTGCTCAATAGTTCCTTTCTCAATCACACCACGCACAGAATCCATTAACTGGATCATAGCTCTACGGTTATGATTATCGGTCACCATCTTGGCATAGCCTTTTAGGTTGGCTGCGCTAGGGCAATCCTTGGCTGTTTGAATGATGTTTGCTAGGTGTTCACTTCCCATTCCTTCAGCAACCATCATCATATCGATGACACCGCGAGACTTAGCTTGTTTTTGAATAACTTGATAGGCTTCTCGATAGAACCTAACTGAAAATGATTCAGGCTCTAAAGTGGCCAAAACATCCGAGGCATCAGGCGTTAACCCTGAAATTAACAAACCGCCAATAACACTTGCTTCAAATTCCGTATTGATCACTTAAAACCCCCTGTCAGCAAATTTACCTTCTCGAACACCTGTCAACGTTGTTTCTCTTAGCAGATAATCAATATCAGCCGTCCAGCCTGTATCGTTTTCACCAAAATAAAATGGCTTAGCCATTCGCACAAAGGCTCTAACGTAGGCTCGCCAACCATCAACATTTGCCGTTGCAAGGTTTTTGATTATCTTCCTGATCCGTGTTTTACGTTTCTCGTTGGCTTCCACAGCATGAGGCAGTCTGTCACCAACTTCCTCGTTGTAGGCATTGAGATATTCATCGTAGTTAATTGGAGTTGATTTTCTCTTGGTGGGTTTTGCCGATTCTCCCCCTTTCACCTCGTGAGGGGTAAGGGGTGTATTACTTTCTTTCTTTTCTTTTGTAATAGTTTCTTTTGTGTGTCCCTGTTTTGGTGACAGCGCTGTCACGCTTTTGGTGACATTTTTTGTCACTGTTTTGGTGACAATGACACCGTTTTGGTGACAGTCAGGAATATCCCACTCAGTTAGGTTTTTATTAGGCCCTATCGCCATACCAACTTTCACTATAACTTTCATAGCGATAAGCTCATTTTTTGCCTTGTTAACTTTCTGTCTTGGTAGTCTAGTTAACTCTGCCAACTGACTGTCTGATATGCGGTCTGTTTTCTTATTAAACCCATAAGTTTTCCTGCAAATAGCATGAGCAACTTTTGCCTGATTCTTTGTTAGGTTTGCACCAATTAATTCTTCGTAAAGCTCATTAGCTAATTTTGTATAGCCATTATCAAGATCTGCCACGTTAGGCCTCTCTTGCCGTCGTTGATTACCAAAATCTGCATATGCAACATTACTCATGCGATCCTCCTAGTAATTTCTCACGATGCTCATTTCTCAATTTTGCATCTTCGAATGCTTCCTTTAGACGTTTACTTCCTAACGGTGTCACTTCTCGTAACGCCTTATCTCGCATGATGTTTTTATGCACTTCGTGACGATTAAACCAATGATTAACCTTTTTCTTCATGGTATAATTCCCTTATTCCTAAGCTGTATCAGCAAAAGGAAAGCTCAAAATCAGCTTCCCTTTAATACTGGTTATTGATACAGTGTATTTGTTAGTTGAACAGACCTAATTGTTCTTCTCTAAAGGCCTCAGTTGTTCCCGCAATTGAGGCTTTTTCATATGCATGAACTTGAAGTTTTAACCTCGATAGCTCAGCCATATTTTCCAGATACAATCTATAATCTGATTCCCTGATAACCTTCTCGCCTTCCCTCACAAAACCAATTACACGACGTGTGGCAAGCATTTCGCATACACCATCAATAGATTGGATTCTTCTTGAGATAGTCGAGTCTGAGCGTGATGTGGCTTGTGCAATTTCTCGCTGATCACCATCACGTAATATTTGAAGTGCGTTACTAACTAAATGACGTGTTCTAAATTCAATAGCTCGTTTGTCACGAACTGTTTTGCATGTGTTTCCGTATTCCATTTGTTAAAGTCCTTATTAATTACTTCCCATATTGGGAACAACAGTAATGATCCGTGGCTCATTCCATATGAGCTGATTGTTGATAATAATTTGCCGATTGAAGTCAAAAGGCACTGCATGAATTTTTTAAAGAGCGATTGTGTTACCAGTATTTATTACCCAAATCCCATAAGTGCGGTAAGTCAGGGCGAATATCTTTTCCTTTAACTTGACCGTTTGTAGCTTTAACAATTAATGGGATATGCTCAGGTGATACTTTTGCCTTGTTATGTAGCCACTTAAAAACTGCTTGCTGTGTTATGCCACATGCTTCACCTAGTTTTTTTTGTGTCCCTACAATATCAATGGCGGTTTTAATTGCTTTGTTCATAAAAACCTCCGTTGTTTATTTTATATATAATAAAACCTTAGTTGTTTTTAATCAACAACTATATTTGTTTGAATGCCAACAACTGCGGTTGTATATTTAAGACTATGAAAACTACTCTTGCACAACGATTAAAAAAAGCTCGTAAATTGTCGGGCTTATCTCAAAAAGAACTAGGCGAGGCTGTTGGTATATCACAGGCTGCAATTCAAAAGATTGAGGTTGGGAATGCGCAAAATTCAACAAAATTAATAGAAATAGCTAAAGTTCTGAGAGTGTCACCTGAATGGTTGTCGTCTGGTAATGGCGAAGAGCCAACTATTCCTGTTATCCATAGTTCGGAAGTCAGCAACATAAGTACTGATACGCACTCGGATGAAGTGGGTGGTATTAGTAATGCTTATAAGGTTGAAATACTAGACGTAGAAGCGAGTGCAGGTGCTGGCGTGATGGTTATCGATGATTTTATAGAGACTATCACGGCTATTGAGTATTCAGCGGATGAAGCAAAAAGATTATTCGGTGGAAGACCTTCAAATACGATAAAGATGATCACTGTAAAAGGTGATTCGATGGCTGAAACGTTCGAACCTAGGGATCAGATATTCGTAGATATAACCACAAACTTTTTTGATGGTGACGGGATTTATGTGTTCGTATTGGATAACCAGCTCTACATAAAGCGATTGCAGAAACAGTATAAGCGCCTAGCAGTTATATCTGACAACCCTAGATATGAAACTTGGTATCTGGACGAAGATGCTATTAATGGGCTTTATATATGCGCTAAAGTGCTAGTTAGCCAGTCTATTACTTATAAATTCCACGGCTAACCCAATGCCTGACGACACGTTTTAGAGTGTAGGGAATAAAAAACGTAATATGATTTAAATACATGGATAATTTTATGCAAAATTTAGATAATGCGCTGCAAGGATTTATAACATATAACATTGATAAGTTTAAGGAAAAACACTTTCCTGATGCTGATATTGTGTCTTATTATGGTGGAATAAATTTTTGGTCTAAACATGCATTCCAACCAACAGTATCTTTTCTTGGTAAAGCAGCCCAAAAAAGGAGAGTAAAAAAACTGGTAATTCTACTTCAGACGACAGGTGGGAGTGTAGAATCAGTTGAAAAACTGGTAGAAATAACAAGATATTTCTACGACGAGGTATATTTTATAGTTCCTGACTTTGCTATGTCAGCTGGAACAATATGGTGCATGTCAGGTGATAGAATTTTATATGGATTATGCGTCATCGCTAGGCCCCATAGATCCACAAGTAGCCAACCCAGATGATAAATGGGTTCCAGCATTAGGTTATTTAGATAAAGTAGAAGAGATTATAAAAAAATCCGAACAAGGGGTTGTTACTCAAGCAGAGTTAATGATGCTTAACCGTTTAGACCTTGCCGAACTTCGAAGATATGAGGAAAGCAAGAGAATTATCAAAAAGAACTCTTGAAAAAAGTGGCTTGTTGATTATAAAATTTAAAAGAATGGAAATTATAAAGAGAGTTCAGGTGAAAGTCGTTAGTTTACAGGATAAAAATGGATAGAGCGGAAAGAAATAGCTATACTATTATCTGATAATAAACGATGGCACTCACATGGTAGATCAATTGGCATTAAAACTATAATTGATACTTTAAAGTTAAAAGTTGAAGATTACTCAGACGATGAGGATTTTTTCAGCTGAAGTTATTTGATATTCATAATTTATTACTTCAATTTGCAATGAAATCAAATCAAGAAATAGTTGTCATAGGGTCAACACCATTTTTAGATGAAGAAGACCCACAACTGGAGATAGAAAATGAATAAGGCTACTAACTCAAAAATCATTACAAAATGTCATTTCTATAAGAAATAAAGAAATAAATGAAAGACAAGTAAAAATGATTCGTGATCTTGATGATATGGGGTTGTTAGTTACACCTTCGTTCAATCTCAAATGCTCCCCATCGGCATATTTTCAACCTAGAAATAATTAACACTATTAAGAATAACCCACCCAGCCCTCCCAGCCCTCCCCGCGAGGGGC
>NZ_MIIZ01000888.1:0-2181 GCF_001743005.1 Shigella sp. FC1967
CGCAATGAATAGTCAATAAGGGTAAAAAGATCCCTAATGAATGATAAAGTGAAGGGATAAATTTATCTAAAAACATTTCTAAAATTTGAACTAATGCGGACTAAAACGCCAATAAAAGTAATATATCGCAGTTCACTAAATGTGTAATCACGTTCAACCATAAAAATAGTGGCACCAAAGATAGCGCAATGAATAGTCAATAAGGGTAAAAAGATCCCTAATGAATGATAAAGTGAAGGGATAAATTTATCTAAAAACATTTCTAAAATTTGAACTAATGCGGCTAAAACGCCAATAAAAGTAATATATCGCAGAAAACTAAGATCAATACCTTCAACTATTGCGTCTTTTTTTAGGATAAAATGATAGATTAAGTTATTGATAGGTGTAGCAATAATAAGTAAAACTGTAACAGTAATACCTAGTTTTAATGAGGTTTTTACTTCTTTAGAAACAGCAAGAAAAGTACACATTCCTAAAAAGAAACTTAAAGCCATATTCTCAATAAAAGTTGCCTTAATAAAGATATTAAGGTAATTTTCAATCATAACCCCTCCTATTAATATATTTTTTATTAATTCTAGTAAAAACAGTACATTAATATAAGTGGTATTTTAAAAATATCTTTAAAATTAGATCTGAATGACATTTTTTGACTAAGCGTGAGGTTTATTTAAGATAAGGAAAATAAAATTATTGAATAAATGTAATAAATATGTCATTTAAACACGTTTTTCTATTTTAAACCTCATTTTTTTATTCTTAATGAATAAAATAAAAAAGAGTTTTGAAAACGACAAAGCATCAATATCTATTGATCAAATATTGATGCTTAGATGAGAAATTTTTAATTATTTTTTGCAGAGGTGTTTGCTGAATAAATTTTTTATGATTTTAGCTTGTTTAACATGAGTGTTTTATAGTTATTTTTCTCAAGATCTTTTTCTGTAAACCCAAATTTTGTGGCTAAATGCCTTAGTTGGTCAGCGTAGGACAAGAGTTTGCTTTGATCATCTGTCATGATAGCAAACTCAGCAAATGAGCCTAACTTATCTAATTTATCAATAGTGATATGAAACTCATCTAGAAAATAGATTTCTCTTGATTTTGTGTAGTTGAGAATACAATGGTAGCCAAGCGTCATAAACATAGAGACCGTTTTTTCTGCATCTTCGATACGAACAGCTTCACACTGTGATAAATCAGGACCTTTGACGATAAGGAGGTTTATTCCCGCGGGTTGCATTTTTCTTATACATAAACTGATCGTTGGAGCTGAAAACTCAGTATTATTATGCTCCATATACCAATCAGTTTCTTTATTCTCGGGCGTAAATAATGTAGCGCCTGCTTTTTTTAATTCAGTAATAAAAATTTGTGGGTTTTGAAGGTGATATTTTAATTCAGCTTCAAATTTACCTTGAAAGTGTTCAGACATACGTTTTCCCCAATTTAGCGTTAATGAATTATAGCATTAACAAGGTGTCTTTCTGGGATAAGAACGAATTTTTAGTGTTATTTCACTATCTTCTATTTTAGTCAATTAGATAAAAATAGTTAAATAGAGTAATGGATAGCATTACGATGAAATAAGGAAAGGGGATATGACGTTATTAATAAAGGAAAGAATAAGAGAAAATAAAAGGGGCGTTAGCCCTTTATGATTACAGAACACCTTCAAACGGGTTCCAACTTTGATCATTTTTGGTTTCTTTTAAGTAGTATGCATAGTTGGCTGTTATCGCCCATAAAATGTTAATTGCAATACCTACTACATTGATGACACCATTGTTTACAGGTAAAAAACCAAGAATAGTAAAAATAACAATGTTAATAGCAAATAATGTTAATGCTTTACGCCATAAACCTAAGATAAGAAAGTAAATAAAACCAAAGAAAAATGCCCAAATATTCATTCCAATAAGAATACGTTTACCAAAGGGGAGCGCTTTATAAGCGGCTTTAAATTCTGGTGTTTTAGGTGAACCATATTTATCAAAAAATGAAAAACGTGTTTGCCATTTTTCAGAAAGTTCTTTATTCATTTTAATTCCTTTTACCCTGCTGATTAAATTTTAGTCTTGATAGGAAAAGTATTTTTTACATAATTTAACATTATGAACAATATAAATTTATTAAGAAATAATTAATGTTGAGAATTATATAGAAAGTATAGCGATG
>NZ_MIIZ01000889.1:0-2181 GCF_001743005.1 Shigella sp. FC1967
TTCTAAGATTAAATCAGTAAATTAAAAATTTTTAAAATTAAATAAAACCACTCAATTGAGTGGTTTTTTATCGTTACGTATTAATCAATTACAGTGTAAATACACCAATGATCGCGATAACGCTGATAATTGCTGCACCACCATAGAATACCCATTTGCTTGCAGGTACATGCACTTTAAAATCGTGCAACGTATGGTGAATACGGTGTAATGCACACCAAACTGGCAGAATAATCATTAGCAGTAAGAACAGACGACCAATGATACTTTGGCTAAATGCCATAATACGGTCATAAGTAAATGCTTCTGGCGCAATACCCATAGGGATTAGGATACCGAGCAGGATGATGATTGCTGGAGAAACAATCGCACTCCACATACCACCTGCACCAAATAATCCCCAGAAAATAGGTTCATCAGAGCGCTTAGGAAGTTGATTCTGATTCATTATTTCCTCCTGGGTTACATCAACGCCACTGCCAGAATAACGGCAGTAACAACGATAGTGACAGCCCAAAAACCACGAATGATAGGTTCTTGTGGCATTTTTTCATCTTTAACAACGATAACCACTGCTTTGGGTGCAAGTTTGAACCAAGTCGCAGCGTGGAAGATTGTTGCAATAAGGGTCACAATGTTAATCAGCATTACGATTGGGTTACTCAGGAATCCAACGAAACCTGCCCAACTTTCGGGTCCATTTTTCAGTGCGAATACACCAAACAGTACAACCAGACTGAACCAAAGTTGTGGAAGACAAGTTCCTTCACGGGTGATATAGAAACGATAGAATCCAAGTTTCGTCCACCAGTTTGGTTGCATGCCACGAACATAAGGCTTACGTTTTGTTGTCATGTCTTGTTTCCTCCTTAACGTGGTTTCAGCATCGCAATGACAAAGTCTTGCGCACTGGCTGCTTTACCTTGCTGAATAGCGGCAGCAGGATCCACATGTTTTGGACAGACTTCAGAACAGTAGCCAACAAAGGTACAAGACCAGACACCGTTCTCACCATTTAACTGAGGCATACGTTCTTTTGCCCCATGGTCGCGACTATCTGTGTTGTAACGTTGAGCTAATGTAATCGCTGCTGGACCAATAAATTCTGGGTTTAGACCAAACTGCGGACATGCTGCATAGCAAAGACCACAGTTGATACAACCAGAAAATTGATGGTATTTCGCCATTTGAGCAGGAGTCTGTTTATTTGTCCCTTCTGAAGCCTTGCGATCGTTACCGATGATATAAGGTTTAATCGCTTCTAAGCTTTCAATAAAGTGAGTCATATCGACAACAAGGTCACGCTCAACGGGGAAATTACCCAGTGCTTCAACTCTTACACCGTCTGGGTATTCACGGATAAATGTTTTACAAGCCAATTTAGGCACTTTGTTGACCATCATGCCGCAAGAGCCACAAATCGCCATACGGCAAGACCAACGATAAGAAAGATCAGGCGCTAAATTGTCTTTAATATAACCCAATGCGTCCAGTAATGAGGTTTGCTCATCATAAGGAACATCATAAGTGACGAAATGAGGCGCTTCGTCCGTTTCTGGGTTATAGCGCATGACTTCTATTTTAACGTGCTTCATGTCATCAGCCATTCGCTTTCTCCTTATTCTGCTTGTCTTGTGCCGTCGCTTCACCACCATAGACACGTTTAGCAGGAGCCGATTTCGTGATCTTCACATCGCTATATTCTAAACGAGGAGCACCTTCTGGGTTATAGAACGCCAGAGTATGTTTTAGGAAATTCACGTCATCACGCTCAGTACAACCTTCGTCAAGACGTTGGTGTGCACCACGGGATTCTTTACGATTGATTGCGGAATGAGCCATACATTCAGCGACATCTAAACCAAAACCAAGCTCAATTTTGTACAGTAAATCTGTATTAAAGACGCTACTGGTGTCTTTAATTTCAACGCGTTTGAAACGTTCTTTTAATTCAGCCAGTTTATCAACAGTTTTTTGCATTAATTCAGGTGTACGATAGATACCGCAACCTTCTTCCATTGATTCACCCATTTCATCGCGAATTTGTGACCAGCTTTCAGAACCTTTTTTGGTTCATTAAATTTTTTCAGGTCATCTTCAATATCACGAGTACGAGCATCTAATGCTGATGCGTTAGCTGGTGCTGCTTCTTGTGCACAACGAACGGCTTCTTCACCGGCA
>NZ_MIIZ01000890.1:0-2180 GCF_001743005.1 Shigella sp. FC1967
ACGTAAGTAACCAATCGTTAGTCCATTTTATTATTTTTGTTTTTTATTTTTATTTTTTATTTTTATTTTTTATTTTTATTTACACAGACATAGATTGTACAGATTGCACTAACACCATATCAATATGAGGTATGTTATCTTCAAGATACGTTTCCGAATCGATAACAAAACCGTGTGATTGATAAAATGAGACTAAATAAGCCTGCGCCATTATTTTTATTGTATGGGTATTAAAATGGCGACATGTAGTTGCAATTGCCTCTTTTATTAACTGATGTGCAATACCACTTCCTCGCTGATTTTGAGCAACAATGACCCGCCCTATTGACGCTTCTTTAAATGCAATACCTTGCGGTAATAAGCGGGCATAAGCAATGAGTTGCTGACTCTCTTTCTCTTTCGCAAATAGATGTAATGTCTTTTGATCTAGTCCATCAAGATCTTGATAAGCACATTGCTGTTCACAAATAAAAACCTGATTTCTTAAAGCTAAAATGGCGTAGAGCTCATCGGTGGTGAGTTGTGAAAATGATTTTAAAATCCAATTCATGCACTTTATCCCTTGGTTTAAAAGTGGCAACAAAACAGTCAATGATAATGCAATATCATCGATAAAATGTGTGTTTACTCTAATAATGAAATAATACGTTGATAGTCCGTTTTGCTAGTGAGGAATGCAGAAAATGGGCGATAAAACCGTTAATATCAATACATTCAGACTCCCCCATGAGCCTTTATTACTTTTATTACCTTTATGACTTTGCTTATCTATTTATAAAGATAATCTCAAAGTCGCTCTAACCCTTTCCACGCTCTGTTTTTTACTTCAGTCACTAAAATGGCAGGATTTAAGGTTATTTTTTCTGCAATTGAAAAAGCCAACTCGATAACTTCTTTGTGATCTTTAGTTTCAGTATGATAATTAAACTCTGCAACAGGCAGAACATATTTACCTTTCAAACCATCAATCTCTGTTTTAAATCCTTCTTTTACCATCTTTTGTGTTAATAACACATAGTCTGCATTTTCAGGATCGGATAACTCGACTCTAACAGTAAATTCAGGCATAGAAACCTCCTACAATCTGTCTATGTCTAATAAAATTCTGTTAGCTCTCATAAGTCAGTATATTAAATCAACAATCATTTTCCTAGTAAGAAAACTGTGATAAATAATGTGATAATGATTGTAATAGAAATCGCCCACTTCACTGTGGGCGACATGTAGATCACTATAATCTGATAAATGATAATTTATTTAATTACATCATAGAGTTGTGGATTAGATAAATAATCTGCGGCTAAACCTACTGATGGGTTATATTGTCCACCCTGGATCTCAGAGAATGCTTTACCCTCTTTACCTAATGAGACTTTGCGTTCATCTTTACCCGTACTTTCATGAATAGAATAGGTTTTACGACGCATTGCTATATATTTATCTGCATCATTAGCAATATCGGTGTGATAACCTGTAATTTGTGTATCCGTTAAGGCTAATTTATTTGATAAATCACAGCCCCAACGCGTTAAACAAACTTCTGCAAAGTGGCGAACGACTAATCCTGGTGCATATAATGCATTTTCACCTTCACTACCATCAATAGCAGCATTACCCACTAATGTGGCGTGGCGTCCTGAAATAGGGAAAATATGCATTTTAGTGTCTGCCGTCACCGTTGGGATCACGCAAATAAATCCTTTTGAACGCTCATCTTTTGCATAAAATCCAACATATTCTTTGACGTTTTTACCAAGCGTCACTTTTTCAGGTTGGAAATTTAATGGTCCCGGAACAGGATCGATAGCAAAAATATTCACTGGAATATCTTTTAATTGAGGATCTGCCAACATCGCATTTGCTAACATATGGCAAGTAATACCACCACGGCTCCACCCCACTAAGTTAACTTGTGTTGGAATAATGCCATCTTTACGAAAGATACGAATAATTTGCTGTTGAAGTTGTTGCTGAGTGACTTGACGATCGCCATAGTCATATTTACGCCATAAAAAAGAGCCTGTTACCTTAACATCTTCAATAGGGATGCCCGCTTTTTTCAGTTGGTGATACTGCTCTTCTGTTAACTTTTCACGTTGCCAATCAAAGTTACCTTTCATTAAGCAAAGTGCGTGATTAACATTTTCTTCCACCACTACCAAAGAAGAGATCCTTGACTA
>NZ_MIIZ01000891.1:0-2169 GCF_001743005.1 Shigella sp. FC1967
AAAAAAAATTTTTTTTTTAAAATATTCTTTTATATTCTCTTACTAAAAAGGTATTGATTCTAAATGAATAGTAAAAAAAGATATTCATTTAATTAAGTCTATTCACATTATTATTGGTCTAATTAAAAATAAAAAAATAAAAAAATAAAAATAGACTATAATCATACAGTAAATTCATTAGAAAAAAGACCACCAAATTTAAAATTAAAGAAAATAAAAAAAAACTATTTTATTAAAAAAAACAAATAAATCATAAATTAATTCTACTAGATAATAATGATAATGTATTTATCCTACTAAAAAATGACAACAATAACCTTCTTCTTTATAACACTCAAACAGAGAAAACAGAGAAAATTAGCAAAGATGATTTATTTGAACCTAAAAATATCTACCACCTTGATTTTAAAGCAAATAATGAATTTAACATTGCTTGGTTTTTACCTGTATTTAAAAAATATAAAACTCTTTTTTATGGTGTCTTTTTTTATTCATTGATTTTGCAGTTATTATTATTAGCATTCCCTTTTAGTTACACAAATTATTATGGATAAAGTCATTATTCATCAGGCATTATTAACGCTTGATATTTTAGTTGTTGCTCTTGTTTTTATTGCTATTTATGAAGGGGTATTAAAAGGTATTAGAGAATATATCTATCACCACACGGCAAATAAAATTGACATTACCTTAAGTTTTAAAGCTTACTGAACACTTATTTAAATTACCGATTAGCTATTTTAAATCTCGGCAAACGGGTGCCATTGTCAATCGTGTAAAAGAGCTAGATATTATTAGAGAATTTATTACTAATACATTGTTAATGTTAATTGCCGACTTCTCTTTTATCTTTATCTTTCTCTTTGCAATGGCAATGTTTTCTCTCAATTAACTCTTCTCTTTATTATCACCATCCCTTGTTATCTTTTTTTAGCCAAATTCCTTGCACCTAAAATAGAATTTGCTGTTCAACAACTGTATCAAGAAGCAGCAATTAATAGTGGATTCCTCACAGAAAGTTTAGGGGGAATTGAAACAATTAAAAGCCTTTCCCTTGAACCTCGATTTACACATCAGTGGTATACACAAACACATCAACTCACGACTAAAAGCTTCGCACTTCAAAGAATTGATAATTTTTCACGCATTATTGTGTTATTTATTAACAAAACAACAATAGCATTTTTGCTATGGCAGGGTGCCTATGAAGTCATGTCACTGTCAATGACAATAGGTCAACTTATTGCATTTATAATGCTTCTGAGATTCTGTTTACAACCCTTTGCGACGGCAATCGATGTCTGGGGTAAATATATCAGAACTAAAACTGCGATCTATAACTTACAAGATATTCTTAATCTTCCCAAAGAACAGGATCTAGCAACACTGCAATCGAGCATCAAGGGTGAAATTATCTTTAACAACGTCAGTTTTTATTATCAAAGCAATACGCCTGCTATTTTAAATAATATTTCATTACATATTAAAAAACGTGAAGTTATTGGTATTGTTGGTACTTCAGGATCGGGTAAAAGCACTTTAGCACGAATGCTTTCAGGTCTTTATATTCCACAATCAGGCTGTCTAAAAATTGATGGTATCCCACTTACGCAATTTCATTTAACTCACCTACGCCAACAAATCGGTTTCGTGTTACAAGAAAATTTTTTATTCCACTTAAGTGTCTTTGATAATATTCGATTAACTCATCAACAAGCTACTTTAGAAGACGTTATTCATGTTGCCAAAATAGTCGGAGCACATGAGTTTATTCTAAAACTCCCCTTGGGGTACGATACTCTTATTACAGAAGGTGGATCCTCATTATCAGGAGGTCAACGCCAACGTATTGCGATGGCTAGAGCCTTATTACCATCACCTAAGATTTTAATTTTCGATGAAGCCACCAGCGCTTTAGATGAAGATTCTCAAACCATCATTCAAAACAATCTCCCCCTTATTACTAAAGATAAAACCGTTATTATCATTGCTCATCGACTTTCAACTATTAGAAATTGCTCTCGTATTATTGTGTTAAATAAAGGGCAACTTGTTGAAGAAGGAAAACATGAAGAGTTAATTGAAAACAGTCGTTACTACAAAAAACTTTGGCAACTTCAGCAAGGATGCTAAGCATGAAACTAAATATTCTCTCTATTTTCTACTTTT
>NZ_MIIZ01000892.1:0-2157 GCF_001743005.1 Shigella sp. FC1967
AGTATCGACGTAAGCTATTTGACGGACAGATGATCGCTCAACTGCGTGATGCATTTGACTCCGCTGCGGCAAAACTTGAATGCGAAATTATTGAGATGGACGGAGAGCCTGACCATGTGCATCTGCTGGTTGCTTACCCGCCAAAACTGGCGGTCAGTGTGATGGTCAACAATCTGAAATCAGTATCGTCGCGCCTGCTGCGCCAGCAAAACACACATTTACGGACACAAAGTAAAACGGGACTTTTGTGGTCAAGGTCGTACTTTGTCTGTAGCACCGGAGGGGCAACGATTGAAACACTCAGAGCCTACGTTCAGAGCCAGTCAACGCTTGATTGATCTTTAAAGCCCTGCAGGCCTTTCGCCTTATATCTCCGCCCGCACTGGGCGAGGGTTTACGGCGTTTTTCGCTAAATACTTTTTCATAACCTGCTTTTTCAAACCATTTTGCTAATACCCACCATGTGGTCGCGCCAGAAAGGGGGGAATCTATAGTATCAAAGCTAAGTATTGTGCTTTCTGTGTCTCTAAGGCTTGCTAATGTTACCCAATCAAGTCCTGAAATAACTGAGCCATAAGCATCATTGAAATGTCCATTAGGATTACGGCAACCTTTACTTGGTATTATTCTTAAGTTGCCAATCTTAGTTGTACCATATTGCCATAGTTCTTTTGCAGCTTGTTCATAGATATCAGGTCTATCTCTTAGCAGACAATAAAAAAAATGCAGCAGATCCACACAAGCTTGTTCCTCCTTGATTGGGATAATCAAAATGCTCCATTCGCTGAGGTAATTCAAACTTAAATAGGCTCTTTTCAAACGGATCTTTAGCACTTCCTTGGGGTATTCTTTTGCAATAAATTGTCTTTCAGGCACAGTAAGTTGCAATTTAATGGTGTTATCACCTTCATTAGCTGGCTTTGTTTGCCCACTTGATTCGAAATAACAAGCTTGGTCAGACTGCTTTCTGTACGAGTGCTAGATTTTATTGATGGTTCGGTTACATAACAATCTTGAATAGAATTAATGAGTTTTGCTTTGCAAGGGCAGGCGCTAAAGCTGTCTAAGGTTCCTGCGATACGCGGTTATTTCCCAAAACATAACTAATACCACCCAGTATTTGGTAAGTTCCAGAGTGTTTACCACAGGTAACAAGATCGCCTTCGCGTGCTGCGGAGGAGCCATAAAACTTAAAAGTATCATCACCTGTTATTATTTGACCACCACAGGTTGTTTTATTACCTACTCGTAAAAAATATCCATTAGCCATATAAATTCCCTTTTGACTTAAGTGAAATTACATTGTTGGCTAGATAAAGATAATTAACAAGTTATTTTTAAGTATCTATTTGATTTTTAATTTTTTTATGTAGGCTGATATTTTCGAATAACATTATGGGAGGTAAAAATGATCAACAGGAAACGGTCTGATTGACTATTTTTTGGACAATACTCTAATCTTATTCACCGCATTCTTATTAAAAATCCCCATATCAAATAACTAATTTTTAATATGGGGAAAGTAAATAATCATCACTATTTAAATGTTTATATAAAAATACATTTAAATTGAGTAAATTATATTTTAGTCAGATCCTTCACTTTCTAAAATCAATTTACATGATATCCTATTGAGCTCAATGAATTCATTCCATGTGTATTGTTTATGATAATGCAATAGATATTGCCGATCGACTCGGCATATATCAGGGCGTTCATGATAAATTGAGCATAGCATGGTTTTTTCATCATAATTCATGCAAATTCCATCACCTCTATCAAGAAACTGTGTTTCTTCAGCTTGATTGACATGACGACAACATGCTCCACATTTTTCACATGGAAATGAATGTGTAGTAGTTAATATCATAATGAATTTAACCAGCCACCAAATGCATTATCATCATTAGCATCGAATGGTAACTCTATGTTATTGCGTTTAATTTCATTATTAAGAATTAATTTTCTTTCAAATTCTGAATTTGTGTTTTGTAGAGAAGTGACAAATTGCTGCATCTCTATAATATTGAAATTAAATTCAAGCTTAGTTAATTCCTCTAAATATCTATCAAGTTCTCGATTAACATTCTGATAATATTCTAATGTTAGTTCATATTTATCACGAAATTTATTTAAAAAATTCCATACTCGTTGCAT
>NZ_MIIZ01000893.1:0-2153 GCF_001743005.1 Shigella sp. FC1967
AAACTGTCCAACGCTATATTCGTGAGCCAGACCAAGCATGGGAGGCGATGTTGTCGCTTAACGATGGGGGGATGCAACGCCTTGCAGACTACCTTGAAACCGTTGCATTAAAATCACTAAAACTTGAACGTATTAGCGAGCAATTGCAAGAAATTCAACGTGATTTAATTGGTCATCATCTTGAAAAATGGTATCAATCCGGTGGTGAAGAAGAGCTTCAAGTCAAACGTCGTAATGCAGCCACTATCTTACGCTTTATGCAAAGTCGCCCTTATCTACAAGGTGCCTTGCTAGATTATCTTCTGCCTTCGCGTAAATCACTCTACGACCTGTATATGCAAGAAAAAGAGATTGTTGATTCGCTTTCAGATAACAAAAAAGCGACTCAAGCCCCAGTTTCTGCTTTTGCAGCTATGGAGCAACCCACTTTCGATCTCTTTAGCGATGCGCCAATTTCTCTGGTCTCAGAAGAAGATGAAGCCCCTAAAGGTCACGGTAATGAGGTTACCTACCCTAAAAAAGTGATGGCATTATGGATAAACCATCTGCGCAGCCTGCCAGATAACGGTACGTTGTTAACCTATTTAGGCATTGATCAAGAAATTATGGTGCTGTTAGTTGATGAGCTTATCACGGCGATTAACCGCCTTGGTGTTGAACAACGTATGTTGAAAACCCTTGCAGGCACCGAAGCCATCGCTCGACGCGATGACTTAGCCGAACAGCAATCATCTCGCGTATATAATGTACTGGGCGACTTTATTACTTGGTTTAATTTCAAAGATAACGGGGTTGAAAAGCCAGATAGCAAAATCAATGTTGGTCATAAAATCTTTGAAAGACCCGATAACACGAGTGTGCAATGGGCTGATGATGAGCGTTTAGTTCGCTTACCGACCAACCCCGTTAACTATACTCTTTTATTTGTGATTGATTGGCTTATCGCTTTATCAGCGATTATTACCGAGAATGCGGGGCATTCTGCGGGAAGAGAGATCAGTGCTGAACAAAATGCACTGTTAGGTCAAATCATTCAAACCATGAAATCATCCATCGTGGAGTCATAATTCGTGTTTAATCCAGAATTAAAACCCGTACAACCTGCTCGACCTGGCTTTGCGGTATTAAGCATTCGAAATTGGGAAGGTGACGCTTCCCCTGTTTATTTAAGCATTCAGCGTAATCAAGATCGCTATTTCTTAAATGATAAAGGGGAATGGGTAGGTAATGCCTTTTTCCACCAGCTGTCACTTGAAGATGCTGAGGACGGCTATCAAATCGTTCTTGATAAAACGTTGGTCGATCCCCTCGTTAGCAACTTACAAATGGCGTATCAATTTACGTTAAAAGACGATAACGAAACACAAGATATCGGACGATTGCGTATTCGTGATGGTGTCTTAGCCTCACAAGCACAAGGTCAAAGTGAAGCATTAAAATCAACGGCAACGTTAGATACTCAAGCCGTTCCACCCACTCCCATTGTCGAAACTTCACCAGAGCCTGAATCAATCAAAGAGCCTGAGCCAATTATTCCTGAAATGAAGGTGGATGAACCGCCACAACGACCAACACCACCTGCACCGAAAAAATCAAAAATTGGCTTAATTTTAGCGATTATCCTGATTTTAATTTTAGCGGGTATCTTAACGTGGTTCTTCTTACTAAGAGGCAATCCAGCAGGCGAACCTGCACCACAACCGACACCAGAACCGGCAACAACCAGTGTGTGCAGTGTTGAAAACATGAAATCAGGTACCGCATTAGCCTTTGTACAAAGTTGTATACAGAGCCAACCAGATAGCAAGACTATCCTTGCAACGATCTCACTCGCAAAACAGAACAATCAATGTGATGTGGCTCAGCGTTTATATGCTTATAAAGCACAATCAGGTGATGTTGATATCGCACTGAATTACGCTCGTGAATACGATCCAGAAACGGCATCAGCACAAGGCTGCTTTAGTGCCGACAAAGAAACCGCCATTTATTGGTACGAAGCGGTTCTTAATTATGACTCACAAAACAGTGACGCCAAAGCGCGTCTTGAAGCTTTGAAAAAATAGGAAAGTCGCATGAAAAAGGCGCATTGGCTTACTCTTATTCTCAGCGGTTTAATTCTCACAGCGCCAGCCAGTGCTGAAGAGAAAAAA
>NZ_MIIZ01000894.1:0-2151 GCF_001743005.1 Shigella sp. FC1967
ATAAATGATAAGTTTATATTTTGCACATTGTCTTATGAGTAATAATAAAAATGGGCAAATAAAAGATTAATCAGATAATACAGGTATAGGATAGGGAAAATGAATGAGAATAATAGTTCTGTAAATCAACATTTTATTCGTAAACTTGAAGGCATCGTTGGTAAAAAACACGTATTAACACAAGCACATAAAACAGAACGTTATCGTAAAGGCTTTCGCTCAGGGCAAGGTAAGGCGCTGGCAGTTGTCTTTCCCGCAGATCTATTAGAACAATGGCGAGTTTTTAAAACCTGTGTTGAAGCCGATAAAATTATTATTATGCAAGCGGCGAATACTGGATTAACAGAGGGCTCGACGCCTAATGGTGATGATTATGATAGAGATATCGTCATTATCAGTACATTACGTCAAGACAAAATACAGGTTCTTTCAGAGCATAATCAAGTTATTGCTTTCCCCGGCAGTACGCTATGGCATTTAGAAAAAGTATTAAAGCCATTAGGGCGTGAGCCTCATTCTGTTATTGGATCTTCTTGTATTGGTGCGTCAGTCATCGGGGGAATTTGTAATAACTCGGGCGGTGCTTTAGTTCGTCGTGGACCCGCTTATACTGAATTATCCCTTTATGCTCGGGTTAATGAAAAAGGTGAAGCTGAATTAGTTAACCATTTAGGGATTGATTTAGGTGAAACACCAGAGGAAATATTAACCAATTTAGATAATCGTCATTATCATGAGAAACAGATAAAAATAACAGAGAAATTAGCTTCTGATCATGAATATCATGAACGTATACGTGATGTTGATGCTAATACACCTTCTCGTTTTAATAATGATGAACGGCGTTTATATGAGGCCGCTGGGAGTGCAGGAAAATTATCTGTATTTGCTGTGAGGTTAGATACTTTCCCCGCCGATCATCGTACTCAGGTTTTTTATATTGGTACTAATAATCCGGACGAACTTGAAGATATTCGCGTCATATTTTAAGCCATTTTAAAAAGTTACCTGTTGCTGGGGAATATATGCATAGAAGCTATTATAAAATGGCTGAAGTGTATGGAAAAGATACGTTCTTGGTGATTGATAAATTAGGTACAGACAAAATGCCAATATTATTTGCTGTAAAAGGGCGAATAGATGCGGTATTAAATAAAGTGCCTTTTTTACCTAAAAATATGGTAGATAGAACAATGCAGTTTATGAGCAAACTATGGCCAGCTCATTTACCAGAGCGTATGACAGATTTTCGTGACAAATATGAACATCATCTTATGTTAAGAATGGCAGATGATGGAATTGAAGAAGCGGCAACTTATTTAAAAGAGTACTTTAAGCTAGCATCAGGTGATTATTTTGAATGCACTGAAGAAGAGGGAAATAAAGCCTTCTTACATCGTTTTGCTGCTGCAGGTGCTGCTGTGCGTTATCATGCCGTTCATGTTAATGATGTAGAGGATGTGTTGCCATTAGATATTGCATTGCGCCGTAATGATAAAGATTGGTTTGAAAAATTACCGCCTGAAATAGAGAATAAATTACTTTATAAACTCTATTGTGGGCATTTTATGTGTCACGTTATGCACCAAGATTATATTATTAAAAAGGTGTTGATGCTAAGGCACTAAAAGCAGAAATGCTAGCATTATTAGATCAACGTGGTGCGGAATATCCAGCAGAGCATAACGTAGGTCATATGTATTATGCTAAGCCTCAATTAAAAGCATTCTATAAACGTAACGATCCAACCAATAGCATGAACCCAGGTATTGGCAAGACCTCAAAACTAAAATATTGGGGAGAAGAGTGTGGTTGTGGACGTGCACATAATGACACTAGTGCAGAGAATAAAGAATAACTATTGTAGATTGTGTTTATTAAATTAAAAATAAAAGGCAGGATAAACCTGCCTTTTGTCTATTTAGTCATTAGCCCATAATGCTTTGCTATTATGAGCAATAAAATGAACATCAATTTTATTAGGGTTAATAAAAATGACTAATGCGAGAATAAAAAATAATTACATTTATCTTCATATTTATCATCCATCAAAATCACAATCCCCAAGGTTTTCAATTTTATCAAAAAGGGATTTGTTTTTAATATATGCTCATCTTGAGTACCCATATTCCAGCCTAAAATGAGTAAACT
>NZ_MIIZ01000895.1:0-2127 GCF_001743005.1 Shigella sp. FC1967
TGTCAAATCGAATATGTTTAAATCGTTGTTTTGAGTTAATCCGCCTTTAAATATGCATATCCTGTTGACTTATATCAAATGAACCAAAGTTAAATGAATCGATTCATCACACTGATGAGTCATCGCTCTTGACTTAATAACCAATGGGGTGAGAATGCACTAATACTTTAATTTATCTGAATAATAATCTGATATTGGAAGGTTTATCATGAGCTATCGTATGTTTGATTACTTGGTACCGAATGTTAACTTTTTTGGTCCAGGTGCTATTTCCGTTGTCGGTGAACGTTGCAAATTATTAGGCGGTAAAAAAGCCCTGCTAGTAACGGATAAAGGTCTACGAGCAATAAAAGATGGTGCCGTAGATCAAACTATCCATTATCTAAAGGAAGCGGGTATCGATGTTGCTGTATTTGATGGTACTGAACCTAATCCAAAAGATACTAATGTTCTTGAAGGTCTTGCAATGTTCCGTAAAGAACAATGTGACATGATAATTACCGTAGGAGGTGGTAGTCCTCACGACTGTGGTAAAGGTATCGGTATTGCTGCCACCCATGAAGGTGATCTTTACAATTATGCAGGTATTGAAACTCTAACAAATCCACTCCCACCCATTATTGCTGTGAATACCACCGCGGGTACAGCAAGTGAAGTTACTCGCCACTGCGTGCTGACCAATACAAAAACTAAAGTTAAATTTGTTATTGTAAGCTGGCGTAACCTCCCTTCTGTTTCTATTAACGATCCTCTGTTAATGATTGGCAAACCCGCTGGACTCACCGCCGCAACGGGCATGGATGCGTTAACTCACGCTGTTGAAGCTTATATTTCTAAAGATGCTAACCCTGTCACTGATGCCTCAGCTATTCAAGCAATTCGTTTAATTTCTCGTAACTTGCGTCAAGCCGTAGCTTTGGGAACAAACCTGAAAGCGCGTGAAAATATGGCTTATGCTTCACTTTTAGCTGGAATGGCATTTAATAACGCTAATCTTGGTTACGTACATGCGATGGCTCACCAACTAGGTGGTTTATATGATATGCCTCATGGTGTCGCTAATGCGGTGCTATTACCACATGTACTGCGTTATAACCTGATTGCTAACCCAGAAAAATTTGCAGATATTGCTGAATTTATGGGTGAAAATATTACAGGATTATCCGTGATGGATGCAGCGGAACGTGCTATTACCGCTATCGCTCGCCTCTCTGCGGATATTGGTATTCCTCAACATTTATGCGAATTAGGTGTGAAAGAATCTGATTTCCCATATATGGCAGAAATGGCACTTAAAGACGGTAATGCCTTCTCTAACCCTCGAAAAGGTAATGAAAAAGAGATCATCGAAATTTTCCGTCAAGCCTTCTAATTTTTCAAACAAAGCACTAAAAATCATTAACCCACATCGTCGTGGGTTAATGCCTAATTATTCTTTGATAATGAGACACCATTAAAAGCACAAACCCTTAATGCATTTCGCACTCTTTATCTATTTAGTCATGTTCCCATAGTGCATTTAAAATGTATTTTATGGGAGTTCACCTATTTTAAGAGTTTTCTCTCTGTTGTTCCCGAATATTCCGATCCCAGTATAAATACGAGAGGTTTATTTTTATATTGTCCTTTATATCGGAGTTTATAAAAATGAATATCACGTTAAAAAAGATTGGAACACTGTGCGTCGCTTCTGTTCTGCTTTTTTCACTTGCGGGTTGTTCTAGCATGACAAAACGCGATCGTAATACAGCAATTGGTGCCGGTGCAGGTGCTATCGGTGGTGCTATTTTAACAGATGGTAGTGCATTGGGCACTATTGGTGGTGGTGTCTTAGGTGGCGTTATTGGCCATCAAGTCGGTAAAAAATAACCGTCCTTTTTCTATTCTACTAGACTGAGTTTATATTTTTTGCTCAGTCTAGTAACATGTTGCATTAAGATAATCTGCATTTATTTTTGTGTGGCATGGACAACCCGTTTATCTTTCTAAAAAAAATCATCTTGGCTTTATATAAGTCGTTTAGCGATTTAATTCATATCGTGGTGACTTTTATTTTGTGTTTCTTCTGCTTTCTTTTATCACCTACACTGGTTACTGCTGTCATTGGTAGCATCATCATTATTCATT